>QZKE01000080.1 GCA_003598015.1 Actinomycetota bacterium
TCATCAACCCCATCGCCATGGAGGAGGGCCTGCGCTTCGCCATCCGCGAGGGCGGCCGCACCGTGGGAGCGGGAAGGGTCACGGAGATAAAGAAGTAGAAGAGAAGGTAGATGGCTAAACAGAGACAGAAGATCAGGATCAGGCTTAAGGCATACGATCACGAGATCGTCGACCGCTCCGCGAAACAGATCGTGGAGACGGCCAAGCGTACGGGCGCTTCCATCTCCGGCCCGGTGCCCCTGCCGACGGAGAAACACGTGTACTGCGTTATCCGCTCGCCACACGTGAACAAGGATTCGCGGGAGCATTTCGAGATGCGCGTACACAAGAGGCTCATAGATATCATGGAGCCCACGCCGAAGACGGTCGATTCGCTCATGCGTATGGATCTGCCAGCCGGAGTGGATATCGAGATAAAGCTGTAGGCTTTGCCACGGCGCGGCTGCGAAGCGCGGCCGCGGGAGAGGTGTGTGAGTTGAAGGGAATCTTGGGAAGAAAAATCGCCATGACCCAGATCTTCACCGAGGAGGGGAGGATAATCCCCGTAACGGTGGTAGAGGCCGGACCCTGCATGGTGACACAGATCAAGTCCATGGACAAAGAGGGCTACGATGCGCTGCAGCTGGGCTTCGGCGAGGTGAGGGATAAGAAATTGAACAGGCCTAAGAGGGGTCATTTCGAGAGTAAAGGGCTGGAACCCCGGCGTCATCTGGCCGAATTGCGCCTAGAGGACCTGGGCGGATACGAGTTGGGCCAGGAGATCACCGTGGACATCTTCTCCAGGGGCGACCGCGTGGATATCACGGGCAGGTCGCGCGGAAAGGGATTCGCGGGCGTGATCAAGCGCCACAACTTCAGCGGAGGACCGGGTTCGCACGGCGCGCATTTCCATCGCGCCCCCGGGGCCATCGGCGCCTGCGCCACGCCCTCCCGGGTTTTCAAGGGCACGCGCATGCCCGGCCGCATGGGGGCCGAGAAAGTAACAGCCCTCAACCTGGAGGTCGTTGACGTGAAGCCGGAGCGCAATCTCCTGCTCCTGCGGGGCAGTGTACCGGGCCCGGACGGGGGCCTTCTGGTCATCAGGGAATCGGTGAAGGCGCGCAAGAAGCGCAAGAAGAAAGCGCACGTCCTCACCCCATAGATAGGAAGCGAGATGAAGCAAGTACCGGTTTACGACATAGAGGGTAACAAGAAAGGTGATGTGCAGCTGAGGGATTATTACTTCGGTTGCAAGCCCAACATGCCCGTTATGCACCTGGAGGTCCGCCGCCAGCTGGCCGCCGCTCGCAGCGGCACGGCTTCCACCAAGCCCCGCAGTATGGTGAGGGGTGGGGGCACCAAGCCCTGGCGCCAGAAGGGCACCGGCAGGGCTCGCGCCGGCTCCATACGTTCTCCGCTGTGGAGGGGAGGCGGCACGGTGCACGGACCCCAGCCCCGCGACTTCGCTTTCAAGGTGAACCGCAAGGTACGCAAGCTTGCCCTGCGCTCGGCCTTGAGTACGCGGGCGGAAGAGGACCTGGTAATGGTTCTCGAGGATTTCTCGTTCAGCGAACCCAAGACCAAGATGGCAGCCTCGGTGTTTCAGGCGCTGGGCGTGGAGGATTACGTCCTCCTGGTGTTGGCGGATGAGGATGAGAACCTGGTCAAATCGGTACGCAACCTCCCCTTCGTTGAGGTGACCTGGGTGCAGCATCTCAACACCTACGACATACTCGCGAACGACAGGCTGATCTTCACCAGGTCTTCCCTGGAGAGATTGCAGGAAGGGGCGGAGGATGAATGACGCGCATGATGTGATCATCAGGCCTATCATCTCGGAGAAGAGCTACGCTCTCCTGGACCACAACAAGTACACCTTCGAAGTGCACCCCAAGGCCCACAAGACCCAGGTGCGCAAGGCAGTAGAGGAGATCTTCAACGTCAAGGTTACCGGTGTGAACACCATCAAGATCCCCCCCAAGCCGAAGCGGCAGGGGTGGACCTCCGGACAGACCGCGGCACGGAAGAAGGCCGTGGTCACGCTGGCTCCCGGATACAGTATAGAGTTTTTCGAAGGCCCTCTGGGCTGAGCGACCACAGGACGGTAGGAATATGGCCATAAAGAGATACAAGCCGACCTCCCCGGGCAGGAGATTCGCCTCCGTCTCCGATTTCTCGGAGATAACCAAAAAGGAGCCGGAGAAGACCCTGCTCGCTCCCATGAATTACAAGGCGGGACGCAACAACAAGGGCAGGATTACCACCCGGCACAAGGGAGGCCGCAATAAACGCAAGTACCGTATCGTGGATTTCAGGCGGGACAAGGATAACATCGCGGCCAAAGTCGCGGCCATCGAATACGATCCCAACCGCAGCGCGCGCATCGCGCTCCTGCATTACGAGGACGGCGAGAAACGGTACATCCTGGCACCCCTCAAGTTGAAGGTAGGGGACAGGGTCATGTCGGGACCCGGGGCCGATATTAAACCGGGGAACGCATTGCCGCTCCATGCCATTCCGGTGGGTACGACCATCCATAATATCGAGCTCAAACCCGGTGCGGGGGGGAAGATGGTGCGCTCCGCCGGCGCCTCGGCCCAGCTCATGGCCAAGGAGGGGGATTTCGCCCACGTGCGGCTTCCTTCCAGCGAGGTACGGCTGGTGAATATAAAGTGCCGCGCGACCATAGGCCAGATAGGCAACGTGGAGCATGAGCTTCTCTCCGAGGGCAAGGCCGGCCGCGGCCGTTACAAGGGACGCCGCCCCACGGTACGCGGTACGGTCATGAACCCCGTGGACCATCCCCACGGCGGCGGCGAGGGTAAGAGCTCCGCCGGACGCCATCCGGTTACCCCGTGGGGCAAACCCACGCTGGGGTACCGGACGCGCAAGAAGAACAAGCCGTCCGATAAGTACATCGTCAGACGCAGGAAGAGCTGAAAGGTGGGAAGTAGTCTTGGGAAGGTCGCTTAAGAAAGGCCCTTTTGTAGACGAGAAGCTCTATTTCAAGATCGAGGAGCTTAACCGGCGCAACGAGAAGCGTGTCGTCAAGACATGGTCCCGCCGTTCGACGATCTTCCCGGAGATGGTCGGGCATACCATAGCGGTACATGACGGCAAGAGGCATGTACCGGTATACGTGACCGAGAACATGGTCGGACACAAGCTGGGCGAGTTCGCACCGACGCGGCGCCGCACCAGGCACGGTCATGCACACGAGCGTCCCACACGCTTGAAGTAGACGGGACGGAAGAGCAGGAGGCAGGAGAGGAACATGGCGGAAGCAGCCGAAGAGGGCGTAAAAGTACGCGCGGTAGCCAGGTTCGTTCGCGTATCGCCGTCCAAGGCCCGACAGATCGCCGACCTGATCCGGGGCAAGGATCTAGAGGAGGCGCGGTATATCACCACGTTCTCTCCCCAGGGTGCGGCACGCCTGGTGGGCAAAGTCCTGGAGTCGGCGGTAGCCAACGCGGAGAACAACAACGGTCTGCGCGCCGATGACCTGATGGTGGTCAACTGTGTGGTCGATGAGGGGCCGACGCTGAAGCGCTGGAGGCCGCGTGCCTACGGCAGGGCAACCCGCATCCGCAAGCGGACCAGCCATATAACCGTCATAGTCGGAGAGCGCGAGGAGCTCGAGAAAAAAGCACGCCGCGGTGCGAGGCGGCG
Source organism: Actinomycetota bacterium (assembly GCA_003598015.1). Lineage (GTDB taxonomy): Bacteria > Actinomycetota > Geothermincolia > Geothermincolales > RBG-13-55-18 > SURF-21. Next base: position 3,649 of record QZKE01000080.1, read on the forward strand.
CGCCGGAGCGCGAAGGAAAGGATGAAAGCGTGGGTCAGAAGGTCCATCCATACGGTTTCCGCCTGGGAGTCATCTACGATTGGAAATCCCGCTGGTTTGCCAACCGGGACTACGCGGATCTGCTCCAGGAGGACCTTGCCATACGCCGTTACATAAAGCAGCACCTGAGAAGGGCGGCCGTCTCCCGCGTGGAGATAGAGCGTACTACGAAGAGGATAAAGGTGGACATCTATACCGCCCGCCCCGGTATCGTCATCGGGCGGCGGGGCGCGGAGGTTGACCGTATCAAACGGGATCTGGCCAAGATGACCGGCAAGGACGTCCAGGTAAACATCCAAGAGGTAAACACACCGGAGTTGGACGCCTTCCTGGTAGCGCAGAACATAGCAGAACAGCTGGAAGGCAGGGTTTCATTCCGGCGGGCCATGAAGAGGTCCGTACAGAATGCCATGCGAGCCGGAGCCAAGGGAATCAAGGTATCCTGCGCGGGGAGACTGGGTGGAGCCGAGATGGCCCGCAGGGAGTGGTACCGGGAAGGACAGGTGCCACTTCAGACCCTGCGAGCCGACATCGACTACGGTATCTTTATAGCCCACACTACCATGGGGGTCATCGGCGTAAAGGTATGGATCTACAAGGGAGTTATCGCCGAACCCGAACGCAAGCTCAAGGAAAAGATGGTTCGGGAGGATACTAAAACTCCAGCACCCAAAGCGGCACCCAAAGCGGCACCTGAGGCGGCACCCGAGGCAGCACCCGAAGCGGCACCCGAAGCGGTACCCGAGGCGGCACCCGAAGCGGTGGCCGATGCCGCTGCCGGGGCAGGCGAGGAGCCGCCCGAGACCGCGGAAGCCGCGCCGGAACCCGAGGGCAAGGAGCCGGCCGCGGAGGGCGAAACGGTTCAGAAGGACGAGGAGGTTTAGCCGCAAATGCTGATGCCTCGTAAATTCAAACATAGAAAGGTGCAGCGAGGCCGCATGAAGGGGCGCTCCAAGGGAGGCACCAAAGTCCATTTCGGTGATTTCGGGTTACAGGCGCTCGAACCCTCGTGGGTTACGGCGCGCCAGATCGAGGCGGCAAGGGTCGCGATCACCAGGCACGTGAAGAGAAGCGGCAAGGTGTGGATCAACATCTTTCCCGATAAGCCGGTCTCGAAAAAACCGGCGGAGACGCGCATGGGAAGCGGAAAGGGCAATCCGGATCACTGGGTCGCGGTGGTCAAACCCGGACGCGTGATGTTCGAGCTCTCCGGGGTACCTGAGCACACCGCCGCCGAAGCAATGCGCAGGGCGGCGCATAAGATGCCCATGAAATGCCGTTTCGTGAAAAGGGAAACCATGGGTGGTGAATGATTTGCAGGCGAGAGAACTTCGTGAATATTCATACGAGGAGTTGCTGCAGAGGCTCAAGGAGGCCAAGGAAGAGCTGTTCAACCTGCGCTTCCAGGCGGCGACGGGGCAACTGGACAATACCTCGAGGATCGTCGAGACCAAGAGGGATATTGCGCGTATTTGTACGGTGATAAGGGAACAAGAACTGAGCGAGGAGGCGTCCTGAGTGTCCGGTTTCACGGATACGGTGACGCGCTGAATGCCGGCGTATTCTCGGACAGGACACAATGCCTCCGATCAGAGGAAGGGAAGCGGAAGATGGCGGAGAGGACGAGCAGCAGGAAGGTGCGAGTCGGTACGGTGGTCTCGGACAAGATGGACAAGAGCATCGTGGTGAATGTGGAGACTCGGATGCCTCACCCGCTTTACGGCAAAATCGTGCGCCGCAGCAGGAGATATACCGCGCACGACGAGAACAATCAGTGCAGCGTTGGTGACCTGGTACGGATCATGGAGACCAGGCCGATCTCCCGGACGAAACGCTGGCGCCTGGTTGAGATCGTGGAGAAGGCGGAATAGCGGCACAAGGCCGCGATTCGGAGGAAGATCATGATACAGGCGGAATCGCGAGTTAGGATTGCCGACAACACCGGTGCCCGGGAACTCCTGGTCATCAGGGTCCTGGGTGGTTCGGGCCGCCGTTACGCTTATGTCGGGGATATCGTGGTGGGAACCGTGAAAGCGGCCACACCAGGTGGAGCGGTGAAAAAGGGTGAAGTCGTGAGGGCGGTGGTGGTGCGGACGAAGAAGGAACGCCGCCGCCAGGACGGGTCCTACATCAAATTCGACGAGAACGCGGTAGTGCTTATCAACGAGGTAAGGGATCCGCGCGGGACGCGCATCTTCGGCCCGGTGGCCAGAGAGCTGCGCGAGAAGAAGTTCATGAAGATTATCTCTCTGGCCCCGGAAGTACTTTGAAGGAAGGATCGAGAGGATTGTTAACGAGCCATGGGAAGCGGGTTGAAGTGATGAAGAGGCCTCCGTTTACACTTGAACGATGCAGGGCGGCCGGGATTCTCTCTAGCCCCGGATGTTTTGTAGAAAGCCGTTGAGGAGAGGATACGCGTGAGTGGTTTGAAGATAAAGAAGGGCGACAAGGTCGAGGTGCTCGCCGGCAAGTACAAGGGAAAGCAGGGCAAAGTCCTCAAGAGTTTCCCGGAGGAAAGGCGGGTCATAGTCGAAGGTATCAACCTGGTGAAAAAACACTCCCGCCCCACCCAGGAAAATCCCCAGGGGGGCATCGTCACCAGGGAGGCCCCTATAGACATCTCCAACATCGCCCTGATCTGCGATTCCTGCAGCCGATCCATAAGGGTGGGATATCGGCTGGATGCGGAGGGAAGCAAGAAGCGTGTCTGCCGCAAATGCGGGGCGGACCTTGACTGATAGAAAGGCCAGGCCAAGGAAGGAAGCATGGTGCCAAGGTTAAAAGAAAGATATCGCGAGGAAGTGGTGCCCTCCCTCAGGGAGAGATTCGGATACGTCAACGATCTGCAGGTGCCGCGCCTGGAGAAGATCCTGATCAATATGGGAGTGGGAGATGGCGCGCACGATCCCAAAGCCATCGACGGGGCGATGAAGGACATATCCGTGATCACCGGCCAGAAAGCCAGGCTGAACCGGGCCAGGAGGTCCGTCGCCGGGTTCAAGCTCCGTACCGGTATGTCCGTTGGTTGTAAGGTAACCCTGCGCGGTGACCGCATGTACGAGTTCCTGGACCGGCTCACTTCCCTGGCTATACCCAGGGTGAGGGACTTCCGGGGCCTCAATCCCAGGTCGTTCGATGGCAGGGGTAACTTCAATATGGGCCTGGACGAGCAGCTCGTGTTCCCAGAGATAGACTACGATGACATCGACAGGGTCAGGGGCATGGATATAACCATTGTGACGACTGCGAAATCGGACGAGGAGGGGCTGGTCCTGCTGGAAGCTATGGGCATGCCCTTCCGCGGTAAGTGATAAGGAGAGGCTTCATGGCAAAGAAGTCATTGGTTGCCAAGCAGAAGAGATCTCCCAAGTTCAGTACGAGGGGCTACAACCGGTGCAAGCGTTGTGGCCGCCCGCGGGGATATTTTCGCAAGTTCGACCTGTGCCGTATCTGCCTGCGTGAACTCGCGCACGAGGGCGAGATCCCGGGAATGACCAAATCTAGCTGGTAAGGAGGCGGATGAGCATGACTATGACCGATCCCATAGCGGACATGCTGACCCGTGTCCGCAATGCCAACACCGCACATCATGAAGCGGTGGAGATGCCTTTCTCCACGATAAAGTCGTCCATCGCCGAGATACTGGTGAAAGAGGGATACATAGCGGGATGCGAGGTGGTCAAGGGCGAGAGCTTCGATACGTTGAAGTTGACGCTGAAGTACGGGCCTAACCGCGAGCAGCTGATCAACGGTATCAAGCGGATAAGCAAGCCGGGCCTGCGGGTATACAGTAAGAAGACAGACGTACCCAGGGTATTGGGAGGCTTGGGGATCGCGATCATTTCAACCTCCAAGGGCGTTATAACCGACCGCGAGGCGCGGGAAATGAACGTCGGGGGAGAAGTAATAGCATACGTATGGTGAGGGTAAGAGCTGGAGGTTCGAGTTGTCCAGGATAGGAAAGATGCCCATACCCGTCCCGCAGGGGACGGAGGTGAGGATAGAGGGTAACAAGGTGACCGCAAAGGGTCCCAAGGGTGAGCTCACGCAGGAGTTCCATCCGGATATGCTGATAGAGATGGAGGAGGGTAACCTGCTGGTCAAAAGGCCATCCGACGCGGGTCCGCACCGGTCTCTTCACGGTCTTACCCGCTCGCTCCTCGCCAACATGGTAGAGGGTGTGACCAGTGGTTTCGAGAAGAACCTGGAGATCCACGGCGTCGGCTACCGCGCCGTCGCCAAGGACAGGGATATCGAACTCGCCCTCGGTTTCTCCCACCCGGTGCTGGTCAAGGCGCCCGAGGGGATAGAGTTTGAGCTTGTCACTCCCACCAGGCTGAGGGTGAAGGGTATCGACAAGCAGAAGGTAGGACAGATGGCGGCCAAGATCAGGGCGCTGCGCAAGCCCGACCCCTATAAAGGCAAGGGAGTGCGCTACGCCGGGGAGTACGTACGGCGCAAAGCGGGCAAGACCGCGGTCTGATCTTGTATTAAAGCAGAAAAGAGTGAGCTCGGGATGAAGAAGACGCATGCGAAACAGCTGGGAAGGGCCCGCCGCCACAGGCGGGTACGCAAGAAGATATCCGGCACCGTCGAGAGGCCGAGACTGTCGGTTTTTCGCAGCAACAGGCATATCTACGCCCAGCTCATAGACGACAGGGAGGGGCGCACGCTGGCCAGTGCGTCCAGCATGGAGAGTGAACTCGCTCAGGCGGGCAAGGGCAAGAGCGAGGTCGCCATGGAGGTAGGCCGCGTGCTCGCGAGAAGGGCGCGAGATAAAGGTGTGGAGCAGGTCGTATTCGAGCGCGGGGGCAACCTTTACCACGGCAGGGTAAAGGCGTTGGCGGAGGGAGCCCGTGAAGGCGGCCTGGTGTTCTGATGCCGGATAGAGAGGATAAGCGCGGAGGTTGCATATGCCCAAGATAGACCCGACGGTCCTGGAATTAGAGGAGAGAGTGATCCACATCAACCGTGTGGCCAAGGTGGTAAAAGGAGGTCGGCGGTTCAGCTTCACCGCCCTGGTCGTAGTCGGGGACAAGGCGGGCATGGTGGGTTACGGATACGGCAAGGCGCGAGAAGTGCCGCTGGCCATTCAGAAGGGCGTGGAGAAGGCGAAGCGAGGCCTGTTCAAGGTGCCGACGCGCGGCACTACCATACCCTATAAGGTGGTAGGGAAGTATGAGTCCTCACAAGTTCTGCTCAAGCCGGCCAGCGAAGGAACCGGCGTTATCGCGGGTGGCCCAGTGCGCGCGGTCATGGAACTGTCGGGGGTTCAGGATATCCTCACCAAGACCTACGGCTCGCGCAATCCCGTCAACGTCGTAAAGGCGACGATCGAGGGACTGAAGTCCATAAGCAGGACGCGGGAAGTGGCCAAGTTGCGAGATGCTCAGATGAAGAAGGCGAAGGCGAAGGAGGAAGTGGAGGCATGAGTGCGGAGGAGAGGATGCTGCGCATAACCCTGGTCCGCAGCCCTATCGGGAGGCCTCCCATGCAGCGGAAAACGGTACGTGCATTGGGACTGAAGAAGATGAACCACTCCGTGGTGCAGAAAGAAACACCGGAGATCAAGGGCATGATCAACAGGATAGGCCACCTGGTCGCCGTGGAACCTTGGGAAGGAGAAAAAGTTTGATCGCCGGGGGGATCCCGCAATCCCCCCGTCGATCGGAGTAGGTGAGGACCATGACACTGAAGATCAACGACCTCAAGCCGGCAGAAGGCTCATCGCGATCCCCCAAGCGCGTGGGGAGAGGGCGCTCGTCCGGACACGGCAAAACAAGTGGCCGGGGCATGAAAGGACAGAAAGCCCGTGGCAAGACGCGTATCGGATTCGAGGGTGGCCAGATGCCGCTGCAGAGGAGGGTACCCAAACTGCGTGGCTTCAAGCCCAGGGCCAAGAAGGAGTTCCACCTGGTAAACGTGGAGAAGCTCAATGGTTTCGCGGACGGAGATACCGTCACCCCGGAGAACCTGGTAGAGAAGGGGATAGTCAAGAAGCTGGAAAAAGAGGTAAAGGTATTAGGAAGGGGAGAACTCGAGCGCAGGCTCGTGGTGAAGGCGCACGCCTTCACCCGCGGCGCCGTGGCCAAGATAGAGGCCGCCGGGGGAAGCACAGAGGTGGTATAGTTTGCTTCGTACCTTCCGCAACATATTCAAGGTCGAAGACCTTCGTCGCAAGATCCTCTTCACCCTTGTAATCGTTCTCCTCTATCGTCTGGGAAGCGCCATACCGTCGCCGGGCGTGAACACCCAGGCCTTGGGCAAACTGGTGGAAGAAGGTGGAATCCTCGGATTCCTCAATTTTTTCTCCGGGGGCGCGTTGGCGCAGCTGGCCATCTTCGGCCTGGGGATCATGCCCTACATCACCTCCGCCATCATCATGGAGATGCTGGTGGCGGTGATCCCCAAACTCAAGCAATGGCAGGAGGAGGGGGAATCGGGGCGGAGAAAGATCACCCAGGTGACACGCTACATGACCCTGGGTCTGGCGTTGATGCAATCCATCGGGCTGGTCTACACCTTCTCCAGGCAGGATGTCGACGGAACACCCATCATCCAGTTCACCTGGCTCAAGGGAGCAGTGATCGTCATCACGCTTACCGCCGGTATGGCCCTGCTCATGTGGTTCGGTGAGCTGATCACCGAGCGCGGCATCGGCAACGGTATGTCCATCCTCATCTTCATCTCCATCATCGCCCGTGTCCCCACCGAGTTCAGGACCCTTATAACTCAGACCGAGCTGCGCTACGGCAGTATCATCTACGGCATCCTCATCACGGTGATCATGAGCCTGGCGGTGATCGTCGCCGTGATCTATCTCGATCAGGGCGAAAGGCGCATACCCGTGCAGTACGCAAAACAGATCCGGGGCAGGCGTATGACCATGGGCGGGACGACCTATATCCCGCTCAAGATCAATACCTCCGGCGTCATTCCCATAATCTTCGCTTCCTCGGTGATCTTCTTCCCCACCATGCTCGCGCAGTTCATACCGGGCATGAAAGGGTTTGCGGAAAGCCTGACGCAGGGATGGCTTTATTTCGTAATCTACACGGGCATGATCCTCTTTTTCGCCTATTTCTATACGTATATCGTCTTCGATCCCTATACCCAGGCGGAGCACCTGAAGAAATATGGTGCCTTCGTGCCCGGGATCAGGCCCGGCACTCCCACCGCCGTCTACTTCGGCAAGGTCATCAACCGCATCACCCTGCCCGGTTCCATAGGCCTGGCGGCGGTAGCCCTGCTGCCCGCGGTGGCGTTCTATTTCTTCGGGACACGGGAGATACCCTTCGGTGGCGCCGCCATCATGATCATAGTCGGCGTGGCCCTGGAGACCATGAAGCAGATCGAAGCCCAGTTACAGATGCGCCATTACGAGGGATTCCTCAAGTGAACCGTGCGGAGAGGAAGGAAAGGGTGAGGAGATGAACCTGATAATGCTGGGACCCCCGGGGGCTGGAAAGGGCACCCAGGCCGAAAGGATCAGCATCAGCTACTCCGTTCCCCACATCTCCACCGGCGATATCTTCCGGGAGAACCTCAGGCAGGGAACCGCGCTCGGACTCAAGGCCAAGGAGTATATGGACCGGGGCGAACTCGTCCCCGACGCGTTGGTGATAGATATCGTGAAGGACAGGCTTGAGAACCCTGACTGCCGCGATGGCTTTATCCTGGACGGCTTTCCCCGTACCGTCGCGCAGGCGGACGCGCTCAAGGGCATGCTGTCGGAGATGGGCATATACATCGACCATGTTCTGAACATACAGGTGCCCCAGGATGTAGTGGTGAAGCGGCTGACCGCCCGCAGGACCTGCGGTTCCTGTGGCAGTATCTATCACTTGCTCTACGATCCCCCGCGGGTGGAAGGTGTCTGCGACGATTGTGGCGGAGAGCTTTATCGCAGAGATGATGACAGCGAGGAAACGGTCTTGGCCCGCTTGGAGGAGTACGCGGGGAAGACGCAGCCACTCATAGAGTATTACAGCCGCGAGGGACTGCTGTGGGATATAGACGGAAGCGCGGAGCCGGACGAGGTATTCGAGGAGATACGCGCGACCGTTGCGGGGTGATTTGGAAGCGTATACGAGCGATGCCATGATCATCAGAAAATCGCGGGAAGAGATCATGAAAATGCGGGAGGCGGGCCGAATAGTAGCCGGAGTGCTGGAGATGCTGGAGAAGCATATAAGACCTGGAGTGAAAACGGCGTCGCTGGACAGCCTGGCCGAGGAGTTCATCAGGGAGCGTAACGGCACCCCTTCATTCCTGGGTTATCGCGGGTTTCCAGCATCCATCTGCACCTCCATCAACGATGTGGTGGTGCACGGCATACCGGGCCGGACACGTCTCCGGGAGGGAGATATCATCGGAATCGACGTCGGGGTTATCCTGGATGGATACCAGGGAGACGCGGCTCGCACCTATACCGTCGGGGAGGTCGGCGAAGCAGCCCTCAGGCTGATGGATGCGACCCGGGATTCCCTCTATGCCGGTATCGACGCATGTCGTCAGGGCAACCGTCTGGGCGACGTCTCCAACGCCATCCAGCGCGTAGCCGAGGAAAGAGGATTCTCGGTAGTGGTCCAGTTCGTGGGGCATGGCATCGGGAAGGAGATGCACGAGGAGCCCCAGATACCCAATTTCGGACCTCCGGGAAGAGGGCCTCTACTGGAAACGGGAATGACCTTCGCCCTGGAGCCCATGGTCAACGAGGGCACGTACGAGGTGGAGGTAGACGAGGACGACGGATGGACGGTGCGTACGAAGGACGGCAAGCTCTCGGCCCACTTTGAGCACACCGTCGCGATAACCGGGGAAGGGCCCAGCATTTTGACCCTTCCTTGAGCTGGCAATATGGACGAACAAGGTATAGTTTGTTAGAATACAAATTCTGGTGCGAAAAAAATTTTGCGCGCTGCCAGGACCAAAGCAGCTGCGTGAGGAGAGTGAGGATTGGCGAAAAAAGAAGGCGCCGTAGAGGTCGAGGGAACTGTCCTTGAGCCCCTACCCAATGCCATGTTCAGGGTGGAGCTCGAAAACGGCCACAAGTTACTGGCGCATATTTCCGGAAAGATGAGGATGCACTATATACGGATCCTCCCCGGTGACCGCGTAGTAGTAGAGATATCACCTTACGACATCAACCGGGGCAGAATCGTGTACAGGTACAAGTAAGAGAGCTGAGCGGGAAAGGGATATGTTGGAAATGAAGGTAAGGGCGTCGGTGAAGAGGATGTGCGACAAATGCAAGATAATCCGCCGCCATGGCAGGGTACTGGTCATCTGCCAGAACCCCCGCCATAAGCAGAGGCAGGGCTAGGTTAGAGGAGGTATGCTGTCTTGGCACGTATAGCGGGTGTTGATCTTCCTAGGGACAAGCGGGTGGAGATAGCCCTCACCTATATCTTCGGAGTGGGCAGTACCACCTCGAAGAAGATATTGGAGAACTGCCAGATAGACAAGAACACCAAGGTGCGCAGCCTGACCGACGAAGAGGTCGTGCGCCTGCGCTCATATATAGATCAGAACCTGAAGGTGGAAGGAGATCTCAGGCGCGAGGTCGCGCAGAATATCAAGAGGAAGATGGAAATCGGGTGCTATCAGGGTTTACGCCACCGCGTAGGCCTTCCCGTGAGAGGACAGCGCACCCATACCAACGCACGCACCCGAAAGGGACCGCGCAAGACGGTGGGCGTGAAGAGGAAGAAGTAAGCAGCGGCGGAACGACCGTGACAGGAGGTTGAGATTTGGCCAAGCCCACGAGAGGTAAAGGGAGAGGCAGGAAAAAGGAGAAGAAATCCGTACTGCATGGTGAGGCGCACATCAAGTCGACCTTTAACAACACCATTATCACCATTACCGATAAGAATGGAGACACCCTGACCTGGAGCAGCTCGGGAACGGTGGGGTTCAAAGGCTCGCGCAAGAGCACTCCTTTCGCCGCGCAACTGGCCGCGGAGAACGCCGCCAAGAAAGCCCAGGAATTCGGCATGAAAAAGGTGGACGTGTTCGTGAAAGGCCCGGGCTCGGGGCGGGAGACGGCCATCAGGACCCTCCAGGCCAATGGTCTGGAGGTGGCCAGCATCACCGACGAGACGCCCCAGCCCCATAACGGTTGCCGGCCCAAGAAGAGAAGAAGAGTGTAGAGGTAAAAATGGCCAGGAATACCGATCCATCCTGCAAGCAGTGCCGCCGCGAGGGCGATAAACTCTTTCTCAAGGGAGCACGCTGCGAGAGCGATAAATGCGCCATGGAGAGAAGGCCTTACGCTCCCGGAGAGCACGGGCGTGGGCGCATCAAGGAGACGGAATATCTGCTGCAGCTGCGAGAAAAGCAAAAGGCGAAGCGTATCTACGGCGTTCTGGAGAGGCAGTTTCGCCGCTACTATGGCAAGGCTTCACGCCAGCAGGGAATAACCGGCGAGAACCTTCTTTTCCTGCTCGAGAGCAGGCTGGATAACGTCGTTTACAGGGGAGGCCTCGCATCCTCCCGCAAGGATGCGCGGCAGATGGTCCGCCATGGGCACGTGACGGTCAAGGGGCGTAAGGTAAACATCCCATCCTTCCAGGTGAAGGAAGGGGACGTCGTAGAGCTCAAGGAGAAGAGTAAAGAGATAGTCAGGGTCCTGCAAGCGGTGAGATTCGCGGAGGGACGCCCCGTCGTCCCCTGGCTCAAGGTGGATGTGGAGAAGAGACGTATCGAGGTAATATCCCAACCCAAGAGGGAAGATATAGAATTGCCGGTCAAGGAACACCTTATCGTGGAGCTCTATTCCAAGTAGCCGGTGTGTCCAGAGTGGCTCGAGTTCACGAGTCGATACAAGGAGGGAACAGGCCTTGGTTCTTGAGATGCAGAAACCCCATATCGCGGTGGATAAGCTGGAGGATTCATACGGCAGGTTTATAATCGAGCCGCTGGAGAGAGGACTCGGTCATACGCTGGGTAACTCCATGCGGCGCATCCTGCTTTCTTCCATTCCCGGAGCGGCCATAACCTCGATACGCATAGAGGGAGTGGTGCACGAGTTCACGACTATCGAGGGCGTCAAAGAGGACATCATGGACATCATCCTCAACCTCAAGGGGATCATCCTCAGCGTGCAGGGTGAAGGACAGTTCGCCCTGTTCCTCGACGTCACCGGCCCCAAGACGGTTACCGCGAAAGATATAGAAGTCCCCGCGGATGTCGAGATAGTCAATCCAGAGCTGAAGATATGCACCCTGAACAAGAAGGCGCGACTCAAGATGGAGATGGCGGCGCAGAAAGGGAGGGGTTATGTATCCGCTGAGCATATCGGCGGCTTCAGGGACGTAGCCGGGACCATCCCCATGGACGCCATGTTCTCTCCCGTGATCCGTGTCTCCTATCAGGTGGAGGACACGCGCGTAGGACAGCGCACCGACTATGACAAGCTCGTCCTCGAGATAAACACCAACGGCAGTATCGATGCCAAGGAAGCACTGCTAAAAGCGGCAAACATCCTGGCCGGGCACGTCAATATCTTCATATCGCTCTCAGAAGGAGAGGAAGAAGCCGGGGAAACCCTGTTCGGGCCCGATTCCAAACCGGCAGGCGGCAAGGACCTGCAACTGTCCATCGAGGATCTGGAGCTGCCCGTACGCGTGTTGAACTGCTTGCACCGTGGCGGCATCAATACCGTCGGCCAGCTCATAGAGAAGAACGAGGACGACCTGCTGGCGCTGCGCAGCTTCGGCGCGCGTTCCATCGAGGACGTGAAGGAGAAACTGGAGAAGAGAGGGCTCTCGCTGCGCTCCAAGGAGGAATGAGCGCCGCGTGCACCTGAGACGAGAGGTAGTTTACGATGCCGCAACCAAGGAAGGGAAAAAGACTGGGTGGAAGCACCGCCCATCAGAAGGCCATCATGGCCAACCTGGCGAAATCGCTCATCGAGCACGAGAAACTGCAGACGACCCAGACTCGTGCCAAGGAAGTCCAACCGCTGGTGGATAAGCTGGTCGGCCTGGCCAAGCGCGGAGACCTGCATGCACGGCGCCAGGCCCTGGCCATCATCCATGACCGTGACATAGTCCATAAACTCTTCGACGAGATCGGGCCACGCTACGAGGACCGCGAGGGCGGATACTCCAGGGTGGTGAAGATCGGGCTGCGTAAGGGCGATGCGGCGCCCATGGCGGTCATCGAGTTCGTTTAGCCCGGCTTCACTTGGTGGTCGGGCTCCTTCTTTTTCCGGCCCGGGGCCTCCAGGTAACGGTCTCGCTTGGCGCGCAGTCCGCGGGATAGGAGGAAGAGACCCCATCTGCACCTGCGCGCACCGCTGCGAC
>QZKE01000043.1 GCA_003598015.1 Actinomycetota bacterium
TCACTTCTGTGTGCCCGGTCCCGGGGGCAATGGTCCTCGCTCCTCACTCGCAGTGCAGCATATCCATGCCGAATCCTTCTTGCGGGCATACTGCTCGCCAATGTCGCTTCGGACCAACCCCCGGATCCCGGGTTGTGCTTTTACGGCCCGGAGTCTTGGGGTAGTGGTCTCGCTCGGCGCGCAATGAACGGGATAGGAGGAAGAAACCTCATCTTCACTTCTGCACGCTCGCTGCGACCAACCCCATAGTCCTCCGGGCAGTTGGCTGCACGTCCGGCCCGGGGCCAGGCACGCTCGTCTGCATGTGCCCACCCGTTCTTTTCCCCGTAGGGTGTGGGTCAGGTGTTGCGTTTCACACATCGCAGGCCGCTTCTCTTGCAGTGGTGCGTGGCGAAATGCCAAGACCTGACCCCAGTTCCCATTACGTAGTACCCAGGCTGGATGGTGGACTCCGGGCACCGGAAGTGTTCGAGTAGATATTTTCCGCTAATATATATTGGAGAGGCTTTACGGTCATGGGGAGGCGTCCTTGCAGATACAGCTGGATGCGAGACACATCGTCGAGGTAATCGCGATTGTTGGCTCCACGTTGCTGGGGCTGATCGTCCTCGCCAACTACAGGAGGGACCGCCGGGGGAGGCTTTTCGGCCTGCTCTGCCTCAGCCTCGCCATGTGGAAGGCTTTCGAGTTCGCCTACCCGGAACTCAGCTCGGCTTTCTGGGTGGATGCCATGGGGTGGGGTATGGGGATGTTCTCCACCGCTCTCTCCTTCCACTTCATCGTGGCCTATGCCTATCATGACAGGCAGGAGCCGCGCTACCTCTGCGCCGCCGCCTACCCTCTCGCCGCCGTCTTCATCCTGGCCAGCGCCACAGGTTGGGTGAGCGATTCCACGCCTTGGCAGATGGCTTTCGGTGCATACTTCATGGTGATCATAGGGGCCGATGTCGGCCTGATGGCCTGGACCTACCGCAGGGAGAGACGCCGGGAATACATATGGGCACTCCTGGGAGCCTCTTCCCTGGCCGTGGGGGTGGCTCTGCAGTTGGTGGCGATCATCTCGGGGGCGGAGGAATTCTCCAGCCAGACATACGGCATGCTCGCCTTCGAGATCTTCTTCGGCTACGACATCCTGGTAGCGGGTTTCCTGCGCGAGCGGAAGGAGCACATGCACGCCTTCGAGGAGCTGGGTCTCAGGGAACGGAAACTGGAGATGGCCGAGGCGGGCTTCCGCAGGCTGGTGGAATCAGGTTTCGATATCATCTTCACCGTCAACCGGGAGGGCGATGTCCTGGCTCTCTCCACCCAGGTCGAGGAGATAGGCGGTTTCAAGGTGAAGGAGCTTCTGGGCAAGGGTTACCTGAGGTTCCTCACGCCGGAAGACCAGGCGAAGGTGGCTGATGCCGTGGTCAGGGGTATGGCCGGGGATAAGATCCGTTACATGGAAGTCACCCTGCAGGACCAGGAGATCAATCCCCTGGTCCTGCAGGTGACCGCCACGCGCCTGCAGGGGGAGGATGGCGTCGCTCTGGTCATCGCCAGGGACGTGACGGGGGCGAGGGAGATGGAGAGGGAGCTCCGGGAGCGCAACAGCCTCCTGGAGGAGGCCAACCGGCGGCTGCGCGAGCTGGATACCCTGAAGACGGAACTGGTGGGCGTCGTAGGCCACGAACTACGCTCGCCGCTGACCGTCATCTACAGCTATGCAGCCGCCCTGAAAGACCACTGGGAGAAGATGGCCGAGGAGCGTAAGCTGGAATGCATAGACCATGTCCTGCGGGAGTGCAACCGCCTGAACCGCATGGTCGAAAACGTCCTCGACATGAGCCGTATCGAATCGGAGTGGCTCATCCTGCACCGCCAACGCGGTGACCTGGTCACCCTGCTGAGCGACGTGATACGCGAGATGTCCATAGCGCCCGGCACCCGCCGCACCAGGCTCATCACCTCGGTGCGGCAGTTGGAGATCGAAGCGGATTGGGACAAGCTGAAACAGGTTGTCATCAATCTCCTGGACAATGCCTTCCGTTTCAGCCCGCTCGATTCCGAGGTGGTCATCACCGGCGACGTGCAGGATGGCAGGGCCGTGGTGCGGGTTAAGGACATGGGGCCGGGCGTCCCGCCCGAGAAGAGAGACCGCCTTTTCGAGAAGTTCACCCAGAGCAAGGCGGAGGGGATGGAGCGCGGCCTGGGTTTGGGGCTGTATATCGTACGTACCTTTGTGGAAGCCCATGGCGGCGATGTATGGATCGAAGACGAGGAAGGCCTCGGTACGGTGATCGCCTTCTCGCTTCCCCTGGACCGGGGACCGAGTGATGCGACGGCACCCACGTGGTTGGAGAAAGACAGCAGGCAGATGCGCGGCATGTAAAGGAGGGAGAGATGTTCAGAAAGAAAAAACAGGCACTGGTGGTGTACCATACCAAGACGGGACACACGGCTGGTGCGGCCGAGGCGGTCGCCAGGGGGCTGGAATCGCGTAAGGTGAAGGCCACCATCAAGCGTGTCACGGAGGTCGACCCGACGGAACTCTCCGATTACTCCATGATCGCCGTGGGAAGCCCTACGCGGGGCGCGAAACCGGCGCGCGTGGTGAAAAGGTTCCTGCGCGGCCTGGACAAGAAAGCCCTCAAGGGCAAGACGGCGACGACTTTCAGCTCCTACGCGGGTTTCAGGGGCAAGGCTACCCTGCGGCGCATGAAGAGGCTTCTGAAGCGCCGCAAGGCTAAGGTACTGCGCGGAGTGGCGTTCAAGGCAGGGGCGCCTTTGAGCCTGTGGAAAGGACCTGAGGCCAGCGAGAAGGATGTCGTCCGCCTGGAGGAGCTGGGGAAGAAGCTGGCAAAGAAGGGCAGATAGAAAGACCGCTCGGCAGCCGGAGACCGGCTATGCACGGGACGGGCGAGGCATCTGGGTGTCCAGGTAGCGGTTCAATTCGGCACCCAGGTAGATGATGTATCCCGCGTAATATATGGCGATTATCGTCAGGACAACGCCCCCGAAAGAGCCGTATATGGCCGGGATATCGCCGATCTTCGTGTAATACCAGCTGAGCACCATCTGCACGGGATTCAAGAGCAGGGCCGCAAAAAGGGCACCTTTCCATACCCTGCGCCATCCCATTCTTATCTCGACGGAGTAAGAGTAGATGAAAAGGAGGCCGACGAAGAGCACCAGGGCGGTGACTATGAACACCAGGACCGGCATAAGTGTGCTCACAAGATAAAAGTTCTTGCGCAGCAAGAACAGGGCGATATGCAGGCCGAAACCGAGCAGGACGACGCCTCCCGTGAAGAGCAGGGTCAAGAGGCTCTTCGCCTTCTTCTTCAGGTAGTCGGGCCTCTTCACCCCCCAGATGCTGTTCAGCCAGACCTGAAAGGAGTCGAATACCTTGGTGCCGGTATAGAGGAGACCCAGTATGCCGCCAATACCGAGCACCCCCCTCAGGTTGATGGATGCATCCAGGGCTTGCTTGACGGTATTGGTTATTCCGGGCACGTTTGTGGTAATATATTCCATAATCTCATTCAGGAGCTGCTGGTTGCCTTTGAGCACCGTGCCGAGCACCGCCCCGGCGAGGATGATCAGGGAGAGGAGGGAGAGAAAGGAGAAAAAGGCGAACGAAGCTGCGGCCTGAGACCCGTTGTCGTTGGAGAAGTCCTTCCATATCTGGACCACGGCGATAACGAACGCGAGAAACAGGGTCTTGGCATGGCTGATGATGCCTTTCATCCAGCCCCCTCATCTCCGGCAGCCACGGCATAGTCCATCGCGCTTATTATATCCTCCCGTGGGGAAACGATGGCGGAACGCAGCACACGCGAAGTAATATCGACGGGTATTCGCACGGCCCCCTCCGTGCAAACAAGGTTACAGTGACCGGACAATTCCCAACATCGATTCGCCCACACTTCTCGGGGAAGAACCTCGTATAATAGGGTAACCCGGACAAAGGGCGTGGTGCGGGCGTGGAGGAATGCGATGAGGCTGCTGAAGAGGTTCTTGGGAGGGATTCGTGGCAGGATACTCCTGGTCGTCTTGCTGGTCAGCGTCCTTACCAGCGTGCTTGTCGGAGTATCCTCCTACTACATAGCCCGTTCATCCATTAAAGACCAGGTGAACGTCAACCTCTCCAATATCGCCCAGGACGTGCAGGGCATCATCACCGATGTGTGGCTGCCTACACTGGAGAGGCAGATGATGATGGTGGCCGATATCGCGGAGATGTTCTACACCGCCGATCCCACCCTGGAGGAGACGGAGAAGGAACTGGTCGGCACGGAAGGCAAGATACCCGGCTTCAAACGCCTCAGCGTCTTCCTGCCCAACGGCTACCTGGCGTTCAGCTCCGACCCCGCCTATCACCCCGGTAGCATGGAGGAACTGGAGGGCATGGAGGCCGGGGAGTCCCTGATCATACCCTTCCGCGTCGAGGGTGAGCCCCCCGAGGAGGAGAAGGTTATGACCGTGGCGGTACCGGTGGTCATCGACGGAGAGGTACTCGGTGTATTGGCCGGCGACCTGACGCCGGAGGGCATAGGTGGAGAGCTCGGCGCCTTGCGTGTCGGCAGTTCCGGGGAGATCTACCTGGTAAACGGCGATGGACAACTCGTAACCCTGCCTCCCAAGGCCGGCGAGGAGGCGGGATTGGAGATACTGGGAGAACCCATGGATACCGAGGGTGTGCGCAGGGTGAAAGAGGGTGAGAGCGGTGTCGCCGAGTACACGAACTATGCGGGTGACGAGGTTCTGGGAAGCTATATCTGGATACCGCAACTGGGATGTGGGCTGATAGTGGAGGAGGGCGCGGCCCTGGCCTTCTCCCAACTCGGCACCTTGCGCAACAGCGTCATCCTCCTAGTGCTCGTGCTGGCCCTTGCCGCCCTGATTCTGTCGATATTCCTTTCGCACCGCATAAGCGCGCCCCTGGTGGCCCTGAAGACGGGTGCGGAGAGGCTGGGCCTTGGCGACCTCGATTACCGCATTACATGCAAGGGAGCCGAGGAGCTCGAGAGCATGGTCAACAGCTTCAACCGCATGGCTGAGGCCATCCAGAGCTCACATGAGATGATGGAACAGAAAGTGACCGAGAGCACCCGGGAATTGCGAACCCTCAACGAGATGATCTCATCCCTGCGCAGTAATATGAGCCCCTACGAGATACTCCAGGAAGCACTGCAGTTATGCCTGGAGTTCACGTCCTACGATATGGGCTGGTGTTACCTGGCCGGCGACGAGGGATGGAGCTTGCTCTATCGCCGCCTTCCGGTGCAGCACGCGTCGGGGTTGCCGGCGTTCGTCAAACCGGGAGAAGGAATCCTGGGGCGCATCATGGAGAGAGGGGACGCGGTCTTCTGGGGTTCCGTACAGGATTCCGAAAAGGAAGAACTCTCCTTTCTGATGCCGGAGGGCTCTTTCGTGGCTCTGCCGCTGCGCTCCCCATCGCGTGCTTTGGGCCTCATCTGCCTGGCGTCCGAAAGGAGAAACCGCCTGTCCGGGGAGTCGAAGGCGACCCTCCGGGCCATGGCGGACGAAGTGGGGATCGCGCTGGAGAACGCTCATCTCTACCTGGAACTGCAGGAACACATCGCAGAGCTGGAGAAAGCCAACCGGGAACTGCGCGGGCTGGACGAGATGAAGTCGAACTTCATTTCCGCGGTGACCCACGAGCTCAAGCAGCCCCTGGCCCTGATCGGAGGATATACACAGACCATCCACGATTACTATGACAGCCTCACTTACGAGGAAGAGATGCATTGCCTGCGCGTGATCATGGAACGTACGCAGTTCCTGGCCTCCCTGGTCGAGGACCTCCTGGACATCTCCATGCTGGAGATGGGCAGGATCCGCCTGCAGCTCGAGGAGCTGGACATGGTCGCCCTGGTACGCAAGGTGGTAGAGGGTTGCGTACGATCCGGAGAGGGGCAGGATATCGTCATGGACTTCCCCGAGGATTTCCCGGCCCTTGTGGTCGATGCAAAAAGGATCGAACAGGTGCTGTCCAACCTCCTGTCCAACGCGGTGAAGTTCTCGGGGGGGCGGGGTGAGATACGTGTTACGGGTACAATGAGAGGCGACCGCGTGCGGGTAAGCGTAGAAGACGAGGGTGCGGGTATAGACCCGCTGCAGCTGGAGAAGATCTTCGACCGCTTCTACCAGGCGGACGCGACGCCGCGCCGGCCCTACTCCGGAGTCGGGCTGGGGTTGTTCATATGCCGCCAACTCATCGAAGCGCATAATGGCGGGATATGGGCGGAAAACAGGCCGGATGGGGGCTCCGCCTTCATCTTCGAGCTGCCGTTGGATGCCGGTTCGGGAGGTGATGACAGCACATGATCGACGAGGATGTAGCGTTCAGGGTGATCGGAGAAGCCCTCTCCCGGGGAGGGGATTTCGCGGATCTCTTCGCGGAGAGGAGGCGTGGCTGCAGCCTGCGCCTGGAGGAGGAGAAGGTAGAGGACAATACATCGGGAAGCGAGATCGGAGCGGGGGTCCGGGTCATGCGGGGAGAATCGGTTGCCTATGCGTATACCAACGATATCTCCGAGGCCTCGCTCATGGAGACGGCGCGGGTCGCCGCGGCGGCTTCCCGCGGAGGAGGAAGGGCTACCGTCGATCTCGAGATGCCCGTGAGCTCCCTGCCCAGGCTCGAGGAGCATCCCGTCGAGCTGGACACGGATGATTTCCCACGTGAGGAGAAGATAGACCTGCTGCGCCGTGCGGACCAGGCCGCGCGTGAAACAGGAGCGCATATCGCCCAGGTCGTAGTAATGCTGGGTGACAGCAGGCAGGAGATATTTGTCGTCAACTCCCTGGGGGAGCTGGTGCGCGACGAGCGCGTACGCGTACGCATGGTGGTGCAGGTGGTCGCGGCCCGCGATGGGGAAATCCAGACCGGGCACGAAACACCGGGTATGCTGGCTGGATACGAACTCTTCCGGCATTTCCCCCCCGAGGAGGCGGGCAGGATAGCGGCGGCGCAGGCTCTGACCATGCTGGATGCCCGACCGGCCCCCTCCGGCCCCATGGCGGTGGTCATCGCCAACGGCACCGGGGGAGTGCTCTTCCACGAGGCATGCGGGCATAGCCTGGAGGCGGATGCCGTGTACAAGAAAGCCTCCGTATTCATGGGAAAGATGGGCGAGAAGGTGGCCTCACCGCTGGTCAACGCATACGACGACGCAACCCTCACCAATCGTTGGGGCTCGTTCTCCTACGATGATGAGGGAGTAAGAGCGGCGCGCACCCCACTTATCGAGGAAGGGGTGTTGCGCAGTTTCATCAACGACCGCAAACGCTCCCTGCGTGACGGGGTCGCTGCGACGGGCAACGGCAGGCGCCAGTCCTATCGCTTCGTACCCGTTCCCCGCATGACCAACACCTACATAGAGATCGGGGGCTCCAAGAAGGAGGAGATCATCTCCGACACGCCCCTCGGACTCTATGCGCTCAAACTCGGCGGCGGAGAGGTCAACCCCGTCACGGGCGATTTCATCTTCGCCATCACCGAGGGATATATGATCAGAGGCGGAGAGGTGGCCGAGCCGGTGAAAGGAGCGACTCTCATCGGCAACGGACCGCGCGTGCTGCAGGACATAGATGCCGTCGCCGACGACCTGGACTTCGATACGGGTATGTGCGGCAAGGACGGGCAGGCCGTACCGGTCTGCACCGGCCAGCCGACCCTGCGGGTGAGGGAGCTCGTGGTCGGGGGCACAACGGAGGTGATGTGAGTGGAGAGAAGAAAAGACCTCCGGGAGCTGGCGCTGGAATGGGTGCAGCGCGGGCGCCCCCTGGTGGGCGCAGGGGTGGAGCTGGAGATATTCGTGCAGGAGCACCGCGGCCTGACGGTGAAGGCCTTCGGCGGAGAGGTGGAGGGGCTGCGCTATTCCCACAGCCGGGGCGTGGGCGTGCGGGCGCTGCGCGAGGGGCGCCTCGGGTATTCCTACTGTACCGGACTGGGATGGGAGGACGTTAAGACGGCGGTGGAGGTAGCGGCGGCCAACTCCCTTTTCAGCACGGCCGATGAGTATAACCTGCTGCCGGGTGGAAGCGAATATACGGGTGAGGATCTCTGTATCTACGACCCCGAGACGGAGGAAACGGACTCGCTGCGCAAGGTGGAGATGGCCCTGGAACTGGAACGCCTGACCCTGTCCAGGGACCCGCGCGTGTCCCAGGTCGAGACCGCCGTATACGCCGATACCGTAGCGCACGTGGCCGTGGCCAGCACGGCGGGAGTAGCCGGCAATTACCGCTCCTCGGATTGCTACTGCTACGTCTTTCCCATCGCCAGGGAAGGGGATGAATATCAGACCGGATTCTCCTTCGACCTGGGTGTGAGGCCATCGGACCTGGATCTTGGCCAGGTCGCCGCGGAGGCATCCGAGAGAGCCCTGTGCCTGCTGGGATCGCGCAGCATGCCATCGCGGCGCACCACCCTCGTCCTGGACAGTTTCGTCGCCGCGGAGTTCCTGGGCATGCTCGCCGCGGCTCTTTCCGCCGAGGCGGTCCTCAAGGGCCGCTCCTTCCTGGCGGGAAAGGTCGGCGAGACCATCGCCGCCCCCACCGTCTCGATCATCGATGACGGGTTGTTGAGAGGTGCGCCTTCCACCGCTCCCTTCGACGACGAGGGGGTGCCATCGCAGCGCAAGGAATTGATCGGAGGGGGTGTCCTCAACGGATACCTTCACAACACCTATACCGCCGCGCGCTCCGGCACTGCGAGCACCGGTAACGCCAGCCGGGGGAGCTTTCGCGATCGGCCCAGGGTGGGGGCGAGCAACATGTTCCTACAGCCGGGGCGGGGCGGTCGCGAGGAAATCATGCGCCAGGTAGGGGAGGGTGTGCTGGTACTGCAGGTGGTAGGAGCACATGCCGGCGCCAATCCGGTCTCGGGCGAGATATCCCTGGGAGCCCTCGGCCTGCAGATCGAGAACGGCGCGCCGGTTCGGCCCCTGCGCGAGATAACCCTTGCGGGGAAAGCCCTGGACTTTCTGCGCGGGATCGTGGCGATAGGCGAGGATCTGCGTTTCCTGCCCTTCGAGGGGAGCCTGGGAGCTCCCACCGTCGCCATCGCGGACGTGATGGTTGCCGGCAGGGGCTAGCCGGTCTGCGATCCGGCCGGCGATCTTGCGCGGTCGCTGCGCGGTATCGGGCGGCGGGCGAAATGGTCCGCCTCTCTCTATTCGGTTTTCAACGCCCGCCGCCCGCCGCCGATCCAACATGATCGGGGGGAGGGTCGCAAGGGAACGCAGGTTTGGGCCGTCCAGGTACTCGCGGAGTTTGCGATACACATCATCGGCCATGGTGATTCTCCTTTCCTTTCCTCCCATGACGGACGGCCGCGTCTTATCGAGGGCAAAGGCGTGGGTCATCCTGCAGGCTGCTTTTCGCGTCATCGGCACCCCTTGCGGGAAGCGGAGACGGATATCGTCTACGGCCCCGAGGCCTCCAACAGCGGCAGCAGGGCGGCCCGATCGAAGTACACCTCGTTGCGCTCGATGAGGTCGTCGCGCACCATAACGAGGTCCATGCCGTCGAACTCGACTTCCCGCCCGTCGCCGGTTCTGCGGATGGATGCGTGCCACAGCACGCCACAGCCGTTCCCGCCCGCGAAGAGGAACGCCTCCCGCAACGACCAATGCATCTGCCAAGCGGCGAAAAGCTTGGCCAGGTAGCGGCGGAACGCCTCGGAGCCCTTCACCGCTCCACGCGTATTGGGATCGACATAGATCGCATCCTCCGTATAACACGCGGCGGTACGGTCGACGTCCTGTGTGTTCCATGCCTCCAGGAACACTTCGGCAAGACGGTACATGCTGCGTTCGTCCATCTTTCCTCCTCTCGCCACGTCAGACCTGCGCGAACCTGAATCTGAAAGAGGCGGTACAACGCCCCTTCTCGTGCATCATGCATCCGCTTATAGGCGGATCGATCTCGTACTCAACGCCGAGGATCTCCACCCAGGCACCAACACGATATACGAGACCGCACTGGTAACGATCGCTCACACCCATCCTCTTCATCCCCTCGTAGGCGAAGCATCTTCGCATCCTCCATGTCATGGTGTTCTCAGCCGGGAAGTCGTATGTAAAATCCATGAAGTCGCCCTTGACCACGCTGAACATGCCGTCGATGACCTGCCTGAGCGAATTGAAATCTACCGGCCCCTCAGTACCTATCGCCAACGCCCCCGTAACCCTGGGCAGCTCTATCTTCGCCAGAGTCCGAATGGCGGCCTGGTTGATCCGGTTTGCCGTCTCGATGCCGAGTTCCTCCACGCAGTGATAGAACCAGGCGCCGTCGTGGCTCATCCAGCACTTCACCAGTAGTTCCCGGAGTTCTGCTTTTTCCAATCCCCCCGGCGTTCCCCTTATTTCCCGGTCTTGCATGAAATCCCCTCCGCCTTCAACCCCCAGCTTGTCCTCGCCGGCCGGGCATCTCGCCGGGGATGGCGACGACAATATGTTGTGACGCCTATTAAATATAACATATTGTTATATTTGTCAAGCTATGCAGGTTTTTATCTCGCCGGGTATACCCTATAATCAATAACGATATGTAATAAGTCAGAAAGTGGTTTCCAGGCATGATCAATGAACATATAGGGAGAAAAATCCAGCAGGCCAGGGAAGAAGCGGGACTGACCCA
Source organism: Actinomycetota bacterium (assembly GCA_003598015.1). Lineage (GTDB taxonomy): Bacteria > Actinomycetota > Geothermincolia > Geothermincolales > RBG-13-55-18 > SURF-21. The sequence continues at coordinate 10,651 of QZKE01000043.1, forward strand.
GGACGAGCTAGCTTCTCGCCTCGGCATCACCCAGGCGGCTCTCTCCAACTACGAATTGGGTAAGAGGCGTCTACACCTCGCCAATCTCAACAGGATCGCGAAGGAGTTGTCCAGGCCCATAGCTTTTTTCATCGACGAGCCCGAGCCGGCGCCGGACCCGCATGAGGAAGCGCTCCTCGACGAATCGATCTCGGAGATGATCTCCCTCTGGTACGAGATGCCGGAAGATGAAAGGCAGTATCTCCTCGATTACATCCGGTGGCGAAGAGGTCGTATGCGCTGACATGCCATCGATTGCAGACACAAGGCTCATGCATACGCGCTGTGTAGGCCCTAAAGCCGCAACCGGTTTGCGCCGCCGGCTAATAGGGGTGCACGTCCGTCCCGAGGGGGATAGTGGCCGTGCCGACGGCCAGGCTCCATTTGGATAGCCGATCCCAGGGGCGCAGGGAGATGAGCGGCAGCAGCCAGAGGAAATACCAGGGCATATAGTAGCTGGTGGTCACGAGATAGACCAGTATCACCAGGAAGAAACACTCGGGCAGATCCCTCCACTCCCGGGCGCGCCGCGGAGCGAACCACAGCATCGCCAGGAAGAACGGCAGCAGCATCACTTTGCTCAGTATGCTCCCCAGCATATCCGCCGCCGAGGAAGGCAGAAACAGTATGTACTTGAATATGGATGCGAAGAGAAAAGACAGTACACCCCCGACGCTGGAGAAGTTGTTCAGCTGCAGGTTGCGCAGGGTGGAGCTGAACGTCCCGGGTCCGGCCCAGAAGGGCAGAAAGAGCAATACCGCTATGAGCAGGAAAACCGCGGCGTACAAGGCGAGGTCGCGTATACGCTCCGCCGTCCCCTCCCTGCGCGACAGCAGATAGATCACCAGCGCCACCAACAGGATCACCGTGATGTATTTGACCAGGACAGACAGGCAGAGGACCACGAACCCCGGCCACTTCTTCCCCTTTACGAGCAGGTAGAGAGCCAGCAGTACCAGGGTCATCATCATCACGTCGTTGTGACCGCCCCCGACCCCGATGGTCAGGGCGATGGGGTTCCAGGCATAGAGCATGGTCCCGAAACGCTGCCGCCGCGGTGCCAGGTAGCCGAGCATGAACCAGATGATGAAGATGTTGGCGATATGGAAGAGGGCCATGGCGCCCTTGAAAACGAATATGTTGGCGGTTATTCCCTCCCCGGCCACAAGACTGAGGAGTATGGAAATATATGTATGTACAGGCCCATAGACGATGGCGGTGTTCTTCCAGTTCAAGCTGACGTAGACCATGAGCTGGTCTCCAGCGAAACGCTGTGGGGTGACTATATAAGGATTGTCGTGATAGTGCGCGGCGATCTTGCCGTAGAAGATGTTCGAGAAGACGTCCTTGCTTACCAGGGGTGGGATCACGGTGAGCAGCCCGCACAGCAACAGGGTGAGGGCAAGTATGGAGAAGAGGCCCTTGTCCTGACGGCGGCGGAAGATGAGCACGGCCCAGGCATAGGAGGCGAGCAGGAGGACGAGGACGATGGAGGAGACGATCTTCAACTGCAGGTTGGAGGCGCCGTTGATGCCACAGAGCTCCAGGAGCCTGGCCAGGTAGGTGTTTCTCTGCACCGCCTCGTGGATGGGAGAAAGTTTGCCTATCGTGCCGTCGGGGGCCAGGGAGAGAAGCGCGATGACCGCATAGAGAAAAACGGTCGTGCAGATCATTCCCAGGTAACCCAGCTCGGAGGTGAGCGCGTCGACCCAGGCCTTCCTGCGCGCGGTCCTGCTTACCGGTACAGCCAATACAACTCCCGTATTATCTGCGCGGCTGTCCCGCGCTTACGGCATTGCGTCGGGCGAGATCGTGTAGGCACGGATGAAGCCATCGGAAGAGCTGGCATACATATTATTGCCGACCAACAGGGGCGGCGAGGTGAAGTCGTATGGCGTCTGCAGGAGGCCGAGGGGCGTTCCTTCGGTCTCGTCCAGCACGTATGCTTTCCCTTCGCTGTTGAAGGCGCATACCGCATCCGCGTCCGGCAGACCGGAACAGGAGAGGAGATAGCCGTCGTCGAAGGCCCATAACTCCTCGCCCGTATCCAGCGCCAGGGCCGTCAGCGTATTGCGGTGCGAACAGGCATACAGGTTGCCGGATACGTCGGGTAGGGACAGCCATACGAACCCCGGCAGCTTTCTTGACCATAACGGCGCTCCGTTCGCCGCATCCAGGGCATGAACCCAACCGTCTATGCAGGTGAAGAGCACCTTTCCCTCGACTACCCGCGGTGATGAGAATACGATGTTCGAGGCTTTGAACGACCACAGCTCCCGGCCGGAATATTTGTCGAGCGCGTAGACCTCGCGCCGATAGCCGCCCGAATATACCGCGTCATCCCCCACGGCGGGCGAAGCCGGGGTCCAGCTCTCGGTGTCGTATATCCAGAGAAGCGCCCCGCTGCGGGCATCCAGGGCGTAAAGGCGATGGAGGAGGTCGTATACCGAGTCGTTGTCGGCGGTGAAGAACACCATGCCCTCGTCGACCACGGGTTTGGCCAGTATCTCTCCCTGGGAGGTGTAGTACCAGAGAAGGGCCCCGCTCCCCGCGTCCAGGGCGTACAGGACGTGATCCGTGGCCCCCACGTAGACAACTCCCGCGTGTGCGGCAGGAGGAGCGGAAACCCAGACTCCCAAGTGCAGGCTCCAGAGTATGTTTCCCGTGGCTGCGTCCACGGCCATGACCTGACCGAGGTTGGATGTGAGATACAGGAAACCCCCATCCTCTGCGACAAAGACCTCCCCGCTCACCGCCAGTTCCCAGTACGGGACGAGGGTGTATACGCGCGCACTGGCAAGATCCTGCAGCAGGTCATCAAGGGAATGGTAGATCGTCTCCCCGATGGCGCGATCGACGCCAACCGGCCGGGAAAGGGATATGCTTGCGGCGGAATCGCGCGCTCCCATGGATGCCTGCACCACGAAGAAGACGGCGATAACCATGAAAACCAGGAGAAGAGATACTTTTATACCCACGGCCGCACTGTGGCCTATCCTGCTTTCCATGTGAACCCTTGCCTTCCGCCGATGGCATACGCCGCATGCCTCATTCATATGCGTTCCCGGAGCGCTCCTCCCATATTAGAGCCGCCATGCGGCCCGCGGTTCCTCCGTCAAGTAAGAATTTACCCCTCAGTATATCCTCCCACACCTCGAGACGCGCGGCTTCGTAAGCCGACCTGGCCTCCACGGGCAGTGTCGCCAGCGAAGCGGCATCCCCCGAGGTCAATACGGCGGTGGAAGGGGCGGTTGCGCGGGGGGCTGGACGGCAGAGCCGGTAGACCAGGCCAGCCTCCATACTTTCCCCGCCCCCGATTCCCCTCCACCTGGCCAGGAAATAGGTGATCCATATCGAGAGCATGAGTCCCACCATGGGGCCCGAGAACAACTTCCATCTCACGTCGAAGGCCATGGTCACCGCGGTCGCCGCGATTACGCAGACCGCGAACACCGGCAGCCATACCCTGAGGATCCCCCCGAAGTCCCCATCCTTCCAGGGTTTGCTTGCTGCGAGGTTGACACCGATGTCGAGCGGAGTATTGGAAAGCAGGGCGTCTCCCGCGATACCCTGCTCGCAGTCCGGTACCACCGGCGCCATGATGATAAGATCTCGCGGCTCGTACATGCTCTCCAGATCGGCTTGGAGTAGATCAAGCGTGTTCCCGCCCCACCCCAATCCCAGGAAAGTCTCTCCTCCCAGGTCCAGGCCTCGCTCCCGCTCAACCTGCGCGAGCAGGCCCATTATCCCCAGCTCCGACAGGTCGGGGTTCCATACAGGGCGGCCGAACGCCTCTTGGCAGGGATGTAATGACAGGAATCCGCGATCCTCGGGCAAGGCGGCTTGGATACTGTGCATGAGGTTCTGCGATCCCCGTCCAGGTTCAGCGATCGCCACCAGGTTTTCGCCGCGATCCCCCCAGAAGTCGGATATCAGTACTGTTGCACCGGGCAGCCGCAGGCTCTCCATGGCATGTTCATGACTTCGTCTATTTGCCATCCTGCCGCGGCCGAAGCGGCGCCTCAATGTTTCCGCCAGGGCCGCGAGAAGCGCCGTGACCGCAACGGCGGCCACTATTCCCAGGACCAGGCAGGCGAGACTCATAAACGCCTCGATATTGCGCACGTTGCGGTGCAGGGGATCGCTGAAGTACCAGGCATAAGCGAAGATCAGCAACGCAGCCCCCAGGGCGTTATTGACGTTTGACCGCGCCCGGCCTCCGTAGATACTGAGCCCGTGCCATCCCCTCCTGGCCACCATGATCTGGATGATTCCCAGGGATGCGATAAAACAGAAGAGGAAGGTCTCGAGTATGTCCTCGTAAAAAATCTCCTCCACGGCTCATTCCCTTACACTCAAGGAGGACCTTATGCGGCTCTCCAGGCTGTTTACAATGGCCACCAGGGGTCGGCTGAGGAAGTCTACGCGGTGGACCAGGTATGCGCTGGCGGCGGCGATGACGATTCCGGCGAGCACGTCTCCCGGGTAGTGCACTCCGCAGTAGACGCGGGCAAAGGACATGAGCAGCGCGGGCGGCAGGAACCACCATCCGAAATGCCGGTCCGAGAACCAGGCCGAGAAGAAAAAGGTGAAAGTAGCCGTCGCCGGGTTGCTCGGAAAGGACCAGTCGGTGGGTCGGTAGAAGAGCAGGTTCACCTCGTGGTCCATGAACGGCCTGGGACGGTGCACCAGGGTCACGGCCAGTTGCAGGATCGCGGAAGAGACGGCCACGGCTATGAATAGGCGCACCACGGCCGCCAGATTGTCGCGATCCTGGGAGCGGTTGCGGCCGTGCATGGCCATGATGACCAACATGAAACCGAGGGTGAAAGGTACGAGATGATCGTTGCATAAAGCCTGCATGATGGAGTCCAGCAGGCCGTTCCTGCCAGCAAGCCCGTTTATCCAGGTGAATACCGTGTAATCAAAGTTGAGGAGCCAACCCAAAGGATACCTTTCAGTCGTTCCGCGGACCCGATTCTGGCTGGAGTAATTATACACATGGCGCGGTAGACGGAGAAAGCAGTGTGCTTATATGGCCCGGAGTCTTGGGGTAATGGTCCTCGCCGCGTTGGTAATTGTCCGGCCCGGGGCACTTAAGGTAGCGGTCTCGCTTGGCGCGCAGCCCGCGGGATAGGAGGAAGAGACCTCATCTGCACCTGCGCGCGCTCGTGGGTTGCATGCCGTGAGCGCGATCCTCAAAACTGCCCGTCTGCCCGCGCCCGTCCGTTCTTTTCCCCGTTGGGTGTGGGTCAGGTATTGCGTCTCGAGCCGCA
>QZKE01000032.1 GCA_003598015.1 Actinomycetota bacterium
CCAACTTCGGGGAGAACCCGGCCACCGCCACCATCACCTTCCTCACCGCGCAGGGAGAGGTGCCCGGGCCGCAGGTGAACGTGGCTCCCGGCCAGAGGGCGAGCGTGAACGCGGGCAACTACGTCACCTCCTTCGACGTGGCCACCCGGGTGACCTCGGATAATCCCCTGGTGGTGGAACGCTCCTGCTACTACTCGCCTGCGGGGTCGGGAAGGACCCTGGGCACCTGCGATTGACACATCGACAAGGAGAGCCGGGGATAGTTGGGGGATACCTGGAAGGTCCCGGGGCCGGGCTCGAGATCAGCCCCCCCCGGGGTCTTTCTCCTGGTTCTCGGGGGCCTTGGCCTTCTCGTCCGCGGCTGCCTCAGTCTGGCTTCTCGCCCTGGATTTCGCCTCTAGCCAGGCGCGTACGGCAGCCCTCTTCTCTTCGGGATCCTCGAGGTTGAAGGTAACGCCGTCTATCTCGATCCGCTTATCATCCATCCACCACACCCGGAACATAGATAGAACAAGACCTGGACATCTATTTGTCGGCCTTGAAGGAGGGCTACTTGAATGCCCGCTCTGCTTTATTCCATCTGCCGCACGAGGAGAGAGCCCTGGGTACGTACGCACCGACGAAAAAACATGTGGTGCGTTATGTTTCGCGGAATACGCCTAGGCGCTTCTCCGCCGCTCCGCCGGGTATCAGGGGAAACCGAAGCGCTTCTGTATCCTGGCCAAGAGCTTGAGCATGCCCGGCCACTGACGGGCTTTGAGGCCCAGGAATCGCGACTGTATGAATTCGAGCATCACTCCCACCGAGTCCAGCGTATCGAGGTAGGCGTAGTCGATGGTCATGCCGAGTTGTTTGAGCGTACCTCTCTGCAGGATGTTTATGCCCGCTTCGCGGCAGGCCTGCAAACGTTCCTCGAGGTTGTCGACCTCGAATCCCAGGTGATGCAATCCTTCCTCGCGGCCCCCCAGCGTATCGAGGTAGAAGTTACTGCCCCCGAGGATCTGTATCAGCTCCAACTGGATCTTGCCCGTATAGCCCATGCCGATGCGACCCCGAACGGTCACTTCCTTGCCGCGGTCCAGGCAGTAATCCGTTTCGCCCTCCAGTATCAGCCAGGGGCCGATCCCGAATACTTCCTCGTATTGTCTGATCGATGCCTCCATGTCCTTGACGTAGATCCCAATCTGGGAGAGGCGCGGCATGTGCAGATGCTCGAGTAGCGGCATACTCAACCCCCTTCAGTTTCCACCGCTCATCGTGAGCGGGGTGGTATTCTGGACAGGATGCTCGCGGTTGCGCGTATCAGGTTATCCTCGTAGATTCCGTAGGGTATATCCTCGACGTCCTTGTTATTCAACCAGTGGACGACCGTCGACTCGACCATGCCCACCAGCAGGATCGCTAGGATGCGTATTTCCTGCGCCGAGACGATGGTGCCGTTCGTATAGGACCCCACCAGGTTGGCGACGATGTCGATTATCCCGTTACGGATCTCGGTGATGCGCTCGATAACCCTGCGGTCTACGTTGAGGTCGGTGGCATAGATGAGGCGGAAGCCGTTCTCCGAATTCGCGACGAAACCGAAATAGGCCTTGATGCTATGCCTGATGGAGGTGTGCCAGTCCATCTCATCCGGGTTGGGCAGCAGCAACGCATCCCGCAGCTCCTCGCCGGTCTGGTCCAGAATGGCCAGCAGCAGGTCAAGCTTGCTGGGGAAGTGGCGGTAGAGGATAGGCTTGGTGACTTCAGCCCGCTCGGCTATGGTGTCCATGAGCGCGCCATGGTAACCGAACTCCACGAAAGTACTCAGAGCCGCGTCCAGGATTACTTTCTTCCGCTCGGAAGCCGGAAGGCGTTTTTTTCTACGTGCCTCGTTATTTGTCATACACTCACCAAGCATAATATAGCATCAACGCCGCTTGTCAGAGAAGTGTGCCCGCGCAGAAGAACCGCATTCAAGGGCCCGGGATCTCGGGAATGGTAAAGAAAAAGGTCGAGCCCGACTCCGGGTCGGATTCCAACCATACGCGCCCGCCCCAGCTCTCCACGGCTCTCTTAACGGTGGAAAGCCCGATGCCCAGGCCGGGTATATCGGAGGACAGCCGCCTGAAGGGCGAGAAAACGGCTTCCCTCTCCTCCGGGGGAATACCGGGTCCGTTATCCTTCACGAATATGGCGAACTCCCCGCCACCATAGCGCAAGCCGGCCTCTATGAGGGGGGGATGCGGCTTGGTGTTGAATTTCAAAGCATTGTCCATCAGGTTCGCCAGTACCTGCCTCAGGAGTACCGGGTCGGAATGTACCTCGGTGCCGCCAAAGGAAGTCCGCAAGCTTGCACCCGACCCCTCGTATGCCCTTTCCAGGTCCATCCATATCTCGCGGACCAGGACCTCCAGATCGACCGGCTCCAGGTCTTCCCCTCCCCGCTCCGAGAGAGCGAACTCGAGCATGGACGCGATGAGCGTGTCCATAATGGCGGAAGAGTTGACTATGCGATCCAGGTATTCCGTCTCCTCCGGCGTCAACCTCCCCGCGGTGGACTCGCGCAGCAGGTGGGCAAAGCCGTCCAGGCTGCTCAGGGGAGCGCGCAGGTCGTGGGAGACGGTATGAGCGAAGGCCTCCAGGTCGGTGTTCCGCTCCATCAGCTCGGCCTCCAACCCCTTGCGGGAGGTGATGTCCAGGTCTACACAGAACACCTCCCTGCATTTCCCATCCTCTACGATGGGGAACATGGTGGAATAGACCCATCGCTCGGTCCCCCAACGGTCATGGGTGCTCCATTCCTGGGGCCGGGATGGCCTGGCCTCCTCGATCACCCACTGCAGCTCGGAGTCGAACCTGCGCGCCTCCTCCTCGTCCAGGATCAGGTCCCCGAGGGTCTTTCCCAGCACCTCGAGGCGGTTGAAGCCGTAGAGATCCTCCGAAGCCCGGTTCCAGTAGGTGACCTTGCCGCCGGTGTCATATCCCTGCACCGCCAGGAGGGGAGCCTGCTCGATGGCCATCTTGAAGCGGGCATCCGCCTCTGCCGCTATACGCCGTTCCGTCTCCTCGAAGGTGGATGGATATCTGAGCTCCTGAAGCTCCATTACCAGGCCCAGCAGCAGCTGCCTGTCGCCCGCCTTTACCGTGTTGCCGGTGACCGCGCATTTCTTCTCCGAGCCGTCCTTGCATCTCCCCATGGCCACGAAGCCGTAGAAATCACCCCGGCGGACTTTCTCCAACTCGGTCTCCGAGATATATCTCTCGGAGGGGGTATGCAGATCCTGCACGGACATGGACCGCAGCTCATCCAGGCTGTAGCCGGTCAGGCGGATGGCGGCAGAGTTGGCCTCCAGGATGCGGCCGTCCAGCTCGCTGAGGAATACGGCCTCGTTGGCGTTTTCGAAGATGAGCTTGAACATGTCGTCGGCGACGCGGGCTCGTTCCTCGGCCGCATCCCTGTCACGGCGCGCGGAATACATCTCGCACTGGTTGCGGAGTATCACGGCCAGTCGGTTGAACTGCAGGGATCCGGAACGCTTGATGATGTAGTCGCTGGCGCCCATGCGCAGGGCGTTTGCCGCAACCTCCTCGTTCCCCTGGCCGGTGAGAAGGATGAAGGGCATGCGCGCATCCCTGTCCCTTATCGACGCGAGTAATTCGAGGCCGTTCATGCCGCTTCCCAGGGCGTAGTCGCTGAGAACGACGGAGATATCATCCCGCTCCATGACCTCCAGCGCCTCCTCGGCGCTTGCGACCGTGACTATTTCGAGGTCCGGGTCCTGCCTCTCCAGGCTGCGGCGTATTAACAATGCATGATCTCTGTTGTCTTCCACGTGGAGTACTCGGATCTTTTCGGCCAATGCTTTGCTCCCCTCGGGGCTGTTCCCGTGCCGCCGTTCCGGAGTAGATACATATGCGGGGATGTGCCTACGCAGTCCGATCCCTGCGCAGCTTCCATCCGCTTCCCCCAGTACTGCAGCCCGCGCTTATCGCCTATTATAGCGCCTGAGTACCCTGATCCATAAATACGGTCATGCACCGGGAGTGCCTGGGCGGGGTGCAAGGCCGGGGATTTCAGGTGGCATGGGCTAGCGGTCGCGGATGATCTGTATCGCCTTTCAAATTTCGTAGCGACCTTTATAATATGGGCATGATCGATTTCCAATACGTGGGTGATACGGCGGCTTTGCGAGATATGCTGGCCCATCTGCGCGGCAGCCATATAAGCGTAGACCTGGAGTCGGACAGCTATCACCATTATGCCGAGAAGATAGCCCTGCTGCAGATATGCGATGGCGAGAACATCTTCGTCCTTGACCCGTTCGGCGTAGATCTGTCACTGGTAGCCCCCTTGCTCAGGGACAGGACGATGGAGAAAGTCTTCCACGACGTCGACTACGATGGCAGGATGCTCCTCACCTTCCTGGGCGTGAAGCCCGCACCCGTCTTCGACACCATGGTGGCGGCGCGTATCCTGGGTAAGGAGAAGGTGGGTCTGGCCGACCTGCTGTCGGAGTATTTCGACGTGGAGCTGGACAAAGGGTTTCAGAAGGCGGACTGGTCGCGGCGCCCCCTCGGACGCGAGATGCTGGAGTACGCGGCACTCGATGTCGCTTACCTGGGCCAGCTGCGCGACCGCCTGGCCGCCGATATCGCCGCTGCGGGCAGGGAGGATTGGGCGCGCGAGGAATTCGGGAAGCTCATCGCCAACCTGGAACCCATGCCGGCGAAGAAGGCCACCTTCACCCGGGCGAAGGGGGCGAGGAACCTTTCACCGCGCCAGCTGGCCGTGCTGCAGAAGCTGCTGGAGTGGAGGGAGGGGAAAGCGGAGAGCATGGATGTACCGACCTTCAAGGTGATCGGAACCGAGAGACTCCTGCATATCGCGGAGAAACAACCCCGCAGCCGCCGCGCATTGGAGGCGATGCACGTCATCTCGGAACGCCAGGCGGCGCGATTCGGGAGCGACATCATCAGGGCGGTCGAGAGGGGGATGAAAGTGCCGGACGCCAAGCTGCCGCGCTTCCCGAAATCCGTCCAGCAGAAGAGGGATTTCGCTGCCGAGAAAATACTCAAGGAGTTCAAGACCGCCAGGGACGGCAGGGCGGAGGAACTGGGGCTTGATCCCGGATTCCTGCTGCCCAACGCCGTTCTCAAGGCGCTGGCACGCCAGAAACCTGCCGATAAACGGGAAGTGAAGGAGAGCGGTCTCCTCAAGGAGTGGCAGATGCAGGTCATGGGAGACACCCTTGCCGCCTGCCTGCGGAGGAAGTAATCCCCGGGCCTCAGGCATAGGGGTCGGCCCTGGACTTATGCCTGAGCCGGACAACCGGCACATATGCGTAGGGATGTGAGTTATACCCTACTTCCTTTCCTCCTGCCTCTCCCGGCTTTTTCAGGCATAAGTCCAGGGCCGACCCCTATGCCTGAGGCGGACAACCGGCACATATGCGTAGGGATGTGAGTTACACCCTACTTCCTTTCCTCCTGCCTCTCCCGGCTTTTTCAGGCATAAGTCCAGGGCCGACCCCTATGCCTGAGACCCCTATGCCTGACTACTCCAGTGTAGCGCCGCATTTACGGCAGAAGCGCTCGCCCGTTGTACTGCGGGGATGGCCGCATTTCTTGCAGAATTTCGGGGCGGCCGTCGAGGGCTGTGCCGGGGAAGCCGCCAGGGCCGCGGGGACCTGCGTCTGCCGCGTGAAAATGTAGATAAGCAAGATGAGCGATCCGGCCATCACCAGGGCGAAGATGATGATCAACGTGGTCTTGTTGTCCTCCAGGAAGCCGGCCCCCTCCATGGCCACCGGGATATCGTATTCGATCGCGCCCGTGGTCGCGTCGAAAGCGGTGCCCTGGGCTCCCGCGGGAAGGACGATAACCACTTCCTCCTCCAGGCTCATGGGCTCGAAGAGGCTGAATTCGTTGGTGATGGTCCAGGCGGCATGCAGCTTCACCTCGTCGTCTCCCTCGTCGACCAACTCGTAGTTCCCGTAGCCGAAAACCGTCCATCCGTCCGCCAGGTTGTAGGCCAACCCGGGCGTATCGAAGGAGATGGTGATGGTGGCGTCTCCGCTGTCGATATCCGCATTGAAGTTCTCCACCTCGCCGACGTTGGTGTCGGCACGGTAGCGGCGGGAGAGGAGATTGGGATTCTCCTCGAAGACATACCCGTATTCCTCGAACCATACCGGATCATAGGTTATGGTGTCGGTGATGTGAGCGTCTCCCACATCGTTAATCTCTATGCGGTATTCTTCCTGCAGGGCGTATTCACCCTCCTCTCCGAATTCCTGGGCCAAGGCCAATTGGAAGGGGAGAGACAGCAGCAGGGCCAGCAGTACGATGGGCAGAATAACCCTGAAACGAAGCAACGTTTCTACCATATCGGCATCACCCCCTGCTCCCAGCTCCTCTCTATATCGATGAGGATGTAGGAGCCATCGGCCATGGCCGCGTTTATCTCCTCCGCAGCGATGTCTATGCACTCCAGCGCGGTCACGTCCGGGCTGGTCTCCCCCGGGAAGTGGGATAGGGCGTAGTCCTTGTCGACGAAGGTGGATTCGATGGCATACATGTCGCCGCTGTTCGGCAGCTCGATAATGGGGATGGCGTGACCCGGGATAAGTGCCACGTAGGACTTGATGCCCACCGCCTCCATCAGCGCTGCCATACAGATAGCCAGGTCCAGGCAGGTGCCGGAGGTACGCGAGAGCGTCTCGGCGGGATACTGCACGTACTGGGCCGTGCGGTCCGACCAGTAGCTCAAAGGCTCCTGGATGTATTTGACCCCGAGCTCCCGCATGCCGTCGAAGCAGCGTATGAAGGCGGTATATACGTCGTCGTCGTTCATTCCCGTCTCCAGGCCTCCCGCCATGTTGTTGGCCACGTTCTTCACCAGTTCCTGGTTGGGGGTGACGAAAGCCGCGATCATGGGATAGTTATCGAAGGCGTCGGTGAAGGTGAGGATGTCTTCATCCGCCAGTTCGGTGAAGACGAAATCGTTGCGGCCCAGGAGGTATATCTTCTCCTGGTCCTGGATGGGCTGGTCGAGTCCCTCGTAGGAATACCTGACCGTCAGTTCGACCGGGGTCTTCGAGGATACCTCCTTCATCTTGGCGTCGTCCAGGTTGGGCCAGCAGTAGTCACGCACCGTTTGACCCGGCAGGATGGAAGGGTAGACCTCGGCCGATGTCCAGTCGCAGTAACCCTCGATGCGGTAATCTATACGGAAGTCGTTGACCGGGGTGTCTCCCACATTCTCGATGAGGGTCTTGGCAGCCCACAGGTTCTGCTGGTCATCTCCGTAGGCCTTGTATGCGGCGGTGACGATCTCCTCTCGCGTGTGCAATTGCACGTCCAGTTTGGCCTCTCCGTCTCCCCCGGATTTGGCCGTCAGTACGAGGATCAGGCCTACGGTCGAGCCAAGGAATAACACTACGGCTACGAGGGACAGCACGGTCTTGACGTTCTTGTTCATAGGCATCAGCTCCAGACTTGATCATGGACCGGACATCTCGTTCACTCGCTGAGGAACCTTATCTAATCTTACTACCTATGGACGTCTTATCCTCTAAATCGGTTTCCAGAAGCCGAGGTCCATACACTACCTTATACGATACGGGCCATATGAAGGATGATGTATGACAGACCGCGGGGTCGGATCCGCATTCAGGCCTGAGCCGAACGGTCGATCCATTTGTCCGGGCTTGAACGTGAGCTCGTCATCGTCCGCCCGCGATGCATGGAGAGAAATCGTGAGAGATACGGGTTTCCCCACCGCCTTGAAAACGAGCCCGCCCGGGACCTTATGAGCCCAGGTCCATATGAACGGTAACATAACGAGAGCGCCGCTGCGCCACGTCAACAAGGCGCGCGACCCGAGGCGTATGTGCGAGCGCGCCCGTGGGAGCCCGACGCAGCCACGCACGGTACGGGACAATTGGGCGGGGATGCAGCGGCACTCGCATGCGAGCGTATTTATGCATCGGGGTACTGAGCCGGTCCCAACCCCTTTATGATAGAATCTTCAGCTATGGAGCTCAAAGGATTGATCCTGTCGGGAGGAGAGGGTACGCGCCTGCGTCCCATCACCCACACCAGCGCCAAGCAACTGGTACCGGTGGCCAATAAGCCCATCCTTTTCTACGGCCTGGAATCCCTGCGTGAGGCGGGTATTTCCGATATCGGCATCATCGTGGGGGACACCGAGGACGAGATACGCGAGGCGGTGGGAGACGGATCCACTTGGGGGGCGAAAATCACCTATATAAGGCAGGAAGCTCCCCTGGGATTGGCCCACGCCGTGCTGACCGCGGCCGATTTCCTCGCGGATATGCCCTTCGTGATGTACCTGGGGGACAACCTGATCAAGGAGGGGATCGCCGCCTTCGTGGACGAGTTCCGGCGCAAGGACGTGGACGCCCTCATACTGCTCGCTCACGTGGCGGAGCCGCAGCGTTTCGGGGTCGCGAAACTGGACGGCACCAGGATCGTGGAGCTGGTAGAGAAGCCCAAGGATCCTCCCAGTGACCTGGCCCTGGTAGGGGCCTACATGTTCCGCCCCTCCATCCTCGCGGCCTCCCGTGCTATCCCGCCTTCCTGGCGCAATGAATTGGAGATCACCGACGCCATCCAGTACCTCATCGACCACGGCCACCACGTCGAGGCGCACATCATCGAGGGCTGGTGGAAGGACACCGGCCATCTCGAGGACCTGCTGGAGGCCAATCGCATGGTGCTGGAGGATATCGAACCGCGCTGTGATGGAAGTATAGATACGGAGTCACGCGTGGACGGAAGGGTGGTCGTGGAGGAGGGAGCGGAGGTGGTGCGCAGCACCCTGCGCGGCCCGGCGATCATAGGCAGGGGCTCCACGATCACCGATTCGTACGTCGGACCCTTCACCTCCATTTACTACGGAGTCAAGGTCGAGGGAAGCGAGCTGGAGCACTCCATCATCCTGGAGAACAGCTCCATCATGCACATCCCTGGACGTATCGAGGACAGCCTGATCGGGAAGAACGTGGAGATCTCCAGGTCTCGCGCCCGCCCCAAAACCTTCCGCTTCGTACTGGGGGATAACTCCAGGGTCGGGCTGACATGAGGAGGGTAAGTTGATCGAGGGGGTTTCCGTAAGGGAGCTGGGGTCGAGCCTGGACGCCGCGGGTTTGAGCATGGGGCTGTGGGATGGTGACGGCGCCCCCGCCGGCTTGTCTCGTGCATCGTTTCGTACCACCTTTCCCGGTGTGGTGGAGGCATGGTTCGACCGCGAGCGGGCGATAGAGAGGATCACCTGCCTTAAGGGCACTATCAAGCTCGTCCTGTGCGACCGGCGCGAGGGATCGGCCACCCATGGCGAGGTCGTGGAGCTTTTTCTGGGCGAATACCGCTTCCGCGAAGTGATCGTTCCCCCGGGAGTGCTCAGGGGATGGAAGGCGGTCGGCAGCCGCTCCGCGACGATCTTCCAGGCTCTGGAAGGAGAGGAATCCGCTTCGCTGTACTACACCCGGGACGAGGCGGGAATACCCTACGATTGGGAGATCGTGATGCAGTGAGACCCGGCTCATGCGCATTGGAACGGATGTGCCGTGGGGATAGCGAAAATTTCAGGGAAGCGAGGAAGGCATTATGCGATTGCTGGTAACCGGGGGTTGCGGATTCATCGGCAGCAACTTTATACGCCTGGTCCTCGAGGAGCACCCCGAGGATGAGGTCCTCAACCTGGACAAACTCACCTATGCCGGCAATCCCGAGAACCTGAAGGACGTCGAGGGCAGCCCCCGTTACTTCTTCCAGCAGGGAGACATATGCGAGGCGGAGGATGTCGTGAAGGCCTTCGCCTGGAAACCCGATACGGCGGTGAACTTCGCCGCCGAGACCCATGTCGACCGCTCCATAACCTCCCCGGAGGACTTCGTCAGGACAGATGTCCTGGGCACCTACCGCCTCCTGGAACAGGCGCGCGAGCTGGGCATCCGCTTCATGCAGATCAGCACGGACGAGGTCTACGGCAGTATCTCCGCGGGTTCGTTCACCGAGGAGAGTCCACTGCGCCCCAACAGCCCCTACGCTGCCTCCAAGGCCGGGGCCGACCTGCTCGTACGCTCTTACGTGCGGACCTACGGCGTCGATGCGGTTATCGTGCGAAGTTCCAATAACTATGGACCCTACCAGTACCCCGAGAAGGTGATTCCTCTCTTTGTCACCAATCTCCTGGAGGGTCGCAAGGTCCCCCTCTACGGAGAGGGCAGGAACGTCAGGGATTGGCTCTATGTGCGGGACAACTGCAGGGCCATCGACCTGGTGCTGCGTTCCGGCCGCTCCGGTGAGGCCTACAATATAGGCGCCGGCCAGGAAAAGACCAACCTTGAGCTCACCCACATCATCCTGGAGATAATGGGCAAGGGCGAGGAGTCGATAGAGTATGTGCCCGACCGTCCCGGACATGACCTGAGGTATTCCGTGGACACCTCCAGGCTCAGGGAACTGGGGTGGAGCCCGCGGCAGGATTTCGAGGGCGGGCTGCGGGAGACGGTGCGGTGGTATCGTGAAAACGCCGCCTGGTGGGAGCCCATCAAGAGCGGAGAGTTCCAACGCTACTATCTCGAAAGATACGGGGACATCTGATTGGCGAAGGGGAGCTGGGGGCATGGGAGTTGCCGGATGACATCGATATTGGGCCGTCGGGCGTAGTGGACGTGGAGTATGCGGGAGAGGCTGCACTTGCCGTGCAGGCCAGTGAGCAATCAACGAGTGGAGGGCTTGGGAAATGAAATTGTCGATAGTGATGCCGGTTTTCAACGAGCGCAACACCATCAAGGAGATCCTGCGGCGGGTACGCCAGGTGGACCTGGGCGACCTGGAGAGAGAGATCGTGATCGTTGACGACTGCTCGACGGATGGGACCCGTGACATCCTGGCCATGGAGGAGGACTCCAGCACCCGCGTTATCCGCCATCCCGAGAACCGCGGAAAGGGTGCGGCCGTGCGCACCGGATTCGCCACCGCCGGCGGCGATCTCATTATCATCCAGGATGCCGACCTGGAATACGACCCGGAGGATTATCCCAAGCTGCTCGAACCGGTACTGAAGGGAAAGGCCCAGGTGGTGTACGGATCCCGTTTCACGGGCCCGCGTAAGAACATGCTCTTCTGGCACTTCGTGGGTAACCGCTTCCTTGCCCTGGTCACCAACGTGCTCTACAACACCACCCTCTCTGACATGGAGACCTGCTACAAGCTGTTCACGCGAGAGGCATTGCAGGGTATCGAGTTGAAGTCCGACCATTTCGACATCGAGCCGGAGATAACCGCTAAGATACTGAAGAAGAGGATCAGGATCTTCGAGGTACCCATCTCCTACGCCGGAAGAGAGATGGAGGAGGGGAAGAAGATAACCTGGAGAGATGGCATTCCCGCCCTGTGGTGCCTCATAAAATACCGCTTCGTAGACTGACGCACGCCAACCCGGGCGGCGACTTGAGCGCCGCCTGCCTCGCCCGCATGGGCAAAGCGCCTCGCAACCATGTGCGTTCTCGCAGAAAAGAGACGTTGCCTGGAGGCGGACCCCGCCCCCAGGTAGTCCCGTTCCCGCTTACTTGAGGTTTTCGATGAAGGTGTCTATGTCGATGGCTGGAAAGGTCATGATACGCACGGTTCCGCGTGAAGACAACTGCACGGAGATCTTGGCGACGGTTTCGTTATTGGGCGCCTCGACTATGTTGATGAAGTCGTATTGCCCCATGACCACGTACTGGGAAAGCACCTTGCCTCCCATGGCCTCCACATCCTTGTTTACTTCCTTGATGCGGTCGGGGTTCTTGGTCAGCGTGGCGCAGCCCTCGTCGGTGAGACGGCTTATGAGTATATAGGTGGCCATTCGAACTCCTCCTTCCTCTTCTCCCGGACTTCCGGACTATTGGTTATAGTCTTTTCTACCCTTTGTGGAGCCGGTATAAACGGAGAAAATGCGGCGCATGGCAGCGGAACGGGCAACAGGAATATCGGAGCCTCAAATCCGCTACGTGCTCATGCCGGTCTTGGTCGGGTTCCCGGACGTTGCTGGGCGCATCGAGCACGGATCCTTGATCGTCCAGGCAGGCTATCGCGGCGTGTTCTCGCGAAGAACGTTATTTCATTGACTGGATGAAGTCGTCGATGGGCATGGCGGCGATGGTCCTGATCCTGAGGGTCCCGCGAGAAGCCAGTTTGAGCGAGATGCGCGTTATGGTCTCGATATCCGGCGCTTCCAGGATGTTGAGGAAATCATCCTCGCCGAGCAGGGCGTACTGGGCGAGGACCCTCGCTCCGAGGTCCTCCACGTCCTTGTTCACCTCTTTGATGCGGCCGGCGTCGCGGTTGATGGTGTTGGCTCCTTCGTCGGTGAGCTTGGTAAGCATGACGAAAATAGGCATATCCGCACCTCCCCGTTGGTAGCTTGAACAAGGGTGATTATAACATGCGCTCCGGCATAGGGGTCGGCCCTGGACTTATGCCTGAGAAGGCCAGGAGGAGCGGGGGGAAGAAAGGTAGTCGTTGGCTACAGGTCCTTATATGGGATGCTGGACGTATGGCTCAGGCATAAGTCCAGGGCCGACCCCTATGCCCGACCCCTATGCCTGGTTTTGGTTTATCATTATAGTCGTGGCACTGCGGTTGTACCGCTGCCGATAACCGGGAATGCAGAGAGGGAGGAGACTGGGTTGGTTGGTGCTACAGACAACGCGGCGGAGAGGGACGAGCCGCGCTTCAAGCTCGCCATAGTGTACCACCCCGATTTCGCCGCGTATGGCTACCCGGCATTGCGGGACCGCGTCGCGCCCGCCTTCGCTGAGCTGGAGGAGCGCGGCCTGCTTGCGATGGGCCGCGTGGAAGTGCTGCAAGCGGAGCCGGCCGATGTCAAGCTGGCGGAACGCGTGCATAGCCCCTCCCACATCCATGCCGTGATAAACAGCGGCTACTACGATATCGCCTTGCTCTCCGCCGGATCGGTCATACAGGGAGCAGTCGAGGTGACGGCGGGGGGTGCGGAGAGCTCCTTCTCTTTTGTGGGCGCGGCGGGCCATCATGCCAGCTGCGACGGCTTCTGGGGTTTCTGCTATCTCAACGACGTGGCTATGGCCATCGCTTACCTGCGTGAGGTCATCCACGTCAAGCGCTTCGCCATCGTGGATATAGACCCCCATTTCGGTGACGGCACCAGGGACATCCTGGGACCGGACCCGGAGGTACTGCACGTCAACTTCCATTCCGGGTACGCCATGGGAGGCCAGGATGGCCCGAACAACCTGGACATCGCCCTTCCCCATCAGGCGGACGACGGCCGTTTCATGGCCGGTGTGGAAGATGCCCTACGCGCGGTGCGGGAATTCGACCACGACCTGCTCTTCGTCATCTTCGGGCACGACAACCACCGCGACGATTATGGGGCCTTCGAGCTCAGTGATGGGGCCTACGCCGTCTTCGCACGCAGAGTGAAGGAGCTCTTCCCGTGCCGGGTATGCTACGTGCTCTCCGGGGGCGCCAACCCGCGCGTGGCGCGCAGGGCCATCGGAGACGTGGTGGAGGTGCTGGCAAACTAGGTGGAGGAAGTCGCCATGACGTATGAGTGCCGCAAGGCTCGGGTGGCCACGGCGTTTGTCTGCGTAGTGGCCGCGCTTCTTTCCCTGCTCCTCACCGCGGCGAGCGGAAGGGGAGAGGCCAGGGCCGACTCGCCGCAGCGGGTCGTCCTCACCTTCGACGACGGCTATAATTTCGACCATCGCATCCTGGATTATCTCAATTCCCAGGGGATCACCGCTTCCGCGTTCGTCATCGGGTCGTGGGCGCAGAGGAATCCCGAGCTGCTCCAGGAGATGAACGCCCTGGGATGGGACGTATGCAACCACACCCAGAACCACCCCTGGCTGACCAAGCTCACCGACCAGCAGATCGTGGCGGAGCTGAACGCCTGCCAGGCGGTCATCGGCTCCATCACCGGCCAGTACCTGCCTATTTTCAGGCCTCCTGGCGGATTCATAGACGGCAGGGTGATGAACGTCGCCTCGGCGGCCGGGTACGCCCCGGTGATGTGGGACTTCGACAGCATGGACGCGCTGAGTACGAACATCCCGGTGCAGGAACGCGTGAGCCGCATGGTCGGGGCCGCCGCGGACGGGGATATCATCCTCTTCCATTTCGGGGGGCGCAATACCCTGGAGCTGGTCATAGGGGTGGTGCAGGGCCTGCAGCAGAGGGGATTCGGCTTCGTCACCCTGAGCGAGCTCTACGGTTGGAAGAAACTATTGCGAGGGGGCGATTCCGGGCCCGGCATCACGGAAGCGGCGATGCGCTACTACTTCGCGGAGGGGACCACCCGCCCGGGATTCGAGGAGTGGGTACTGGTTCTCAACCCCGGCAGCGAGACGGCATCCCTGAGAGCGCACTACTATGCGTCCGGGGAGGAACTGGTCAAGGAATACTCCATCCCGCCAAGGGAGAGGTTGTCCTTGAGCGTAGGATCCGAGGTGCCCTGGCAGGACGATGTCTCGGTGGTCCTGGAGTCCTCTACTCCGGTGGCCGCGGAGAGAATGCTCTATTTCAACCGTACGCCGGGATACGATGGGGCCTCCCTGGCACGGGGCGTCAGCGACCCCTCCAGCCTCTTCTTTTTCCCCGAGGGGACGGTAAGGCCGGGATTCGAGGAGTACCTGGCCGTCTTCAACCCCTCCGGGATAGTGGAGGCCCGCATAGAGGTGGAACTCCATGGTGTCGCGGGGGAGGAACGGGAGGCTTCTTTCGAAGTGGAGCCCCACTCCCGCCTTACCCTGCGGGTCAACGATATGGTGGAGGGCGGGGATTATTCCATGGTCGTCAGGTCCAGCGCCCCGGTCGTGGCGGAGAGGTCGCAATACTTCGTTTACAACGACATCCTCACCGGTTCCCATTGCGTACCGGGTATCGAGCGGCCCAGCGGCCGCTGGTTCTTCGCCGAAGGCACCACGCGCGATTTCTTCACGAGTTACCTCACCGTATTCAACCCGTGCGACTACGGCACCTGGCTGGAGGTGCGGATGATCGTATCGGACGGGTCGCTCGTAAAGGAAACCCTTGCCCTCGCCGCGGGAGAGAGGAAGACGATCCACCTCAACTCGTATCTCCCCGCGGATGTCGACTACTCCCTTGGCATCTCCAGCCTGCTGCCCGTGGCGGCGGAACGCGCCACCTATTTCCGGACCAACAATATCACGGGCGGATACTGCAGCCCGGGGGCGCCGCAGCCCCAGGTGAGCTGGTTGTTCCCGGAGGGATGCACCAGCCCCGGCTTCTCGGAGTGGCTGGCGCTCTTCAATCCCCTGCACGAGCAGCAGGTGGTGCGGGTCGATTACCTGCGCGGTGACGGAGAGGTCGTGAGCCGCGAGTACCTGCTTCCCCCGGAGGGGAGGGTCACACTCGACGTGGCCGTCGAAGCGGGCCAGGCGGACGAGGTCTCCATCGAGGTAAGCGCCCCGGAGGGCATCGTGGCGGAACGCTCCATCTACTTCAGCCGCACCGGCCTTTGACGAGCCGCCGGGCTTGATGGAACCGAAGCGGGCACCTGTTACGGGAGGAACCCTTGCCCGTACCGGGATTGTCACCGCAGGCGGTTCCCGACCGTACTGACGTATATCCTCCCCCCGCGCCGTACCTGCCCGAGGAGTTGATTCCCTAGGGATTAACCGTTCAGGGCGCGGCCCCGATGGAGTCGTGGGCCCATCCCCTCCCGGGGCCGTACATGGCGCGCTCGCAGATGACCTGCCCGTCGGTGGCCTCCACCTTGGTGGAGACGTTGTAGGTGGTGACGTAGTTGTTGACGCGGTAGGAGGCGCGGGAGGCGGCGGGTATCACCACC
>QZKE01000009.1 GCA_003598015.1 Actinomycetota bacterium
CCCACACCCATGGATCATGTAACGAAGCGTTGGGTGGGAGGTAATGGGGAATGGGGTCAGGTCTTGTCATCTCTCGCTTTCAGCTCGAGACGCAATACCTGACCCACACCCAACGGGGAAAAGAACGGACGGGCGCGGGCAGACGGGCAGTCCCATTTGATGGGGTATCTTCCTCCTATCCCGCGGGCTGCGCGCCAAGCGAGACCGTTACCTGGAGTCCCCGGGCCGGACAAGCACTGAGGAGCGAGGACCATTACCCCCCGGACCGGCTCGCAACAAACCTACCCCACCATTGTGGCGGGGGTGGTCCTCTTACTCTTCAGCACGTTGCTCACGAACTCGTCGATCTGCTCGTCCAGCGCGCTCATGGGGGTCATGCGGCGTATCCAGGAGTCACCCTGCAGCATGAGGGTGGGGAGCTTGGAGCGCTTCATGATCTCGCTGCGCACCACGGAGAAGACGCTCCAGGTCTGCTTGCAGGAGTGGTGCCCGCAGTAGATACAGGCGTCGGCGTCGAGCTGGGAGGTCCAGTAAGCGATGTCGTCCGCCCACTGGGCGGACATGGACTCGGCGCCGACCTGCCGCGTCATGGCGTAGTCCCAACAGGTGTCGGCCAGCCCGTCGATCATGCTCTCCCTGGAGGAGAGATCGACTGGCTGGAAGAAAAAGGAACCGAGCAGGTCTCCGAGGACGGTTATGCCGCGCTCCTCCATGCGGTTGAAGAAACCGTACCAGTCCCAGTAATAATAGGTATAGATCCAGAAGCAGCGCGCGACCTCTTCCTCCGCCGGGTACAGGCCTTTGTCCAGCCTCTCCTTCACCGTATCGATCATCGCGCGCAGGATATCCAGGCCTACGTCCGTCCCCCACAAGACGTAACGAACGGCGTATGCGTATAAGGTGAAGAGGTTGGGGCACGGATTGGGGCGGACCTTGCGCAGCTCCCAGAGGTCGTAATACAGCTGCGTCGCCTCGTTAGCCCTGGTGAGCACCTCGCGCATCCTATCCTCGCTGAGCTCCTCGCCCACGAACTCCTCCATATCCTTCACCAGGTTGCGGAAGTAGGTGCGGTAGGCTCTGCGCCCCCGCGGCGAGTCGTCCACGGGCTTGTCCAGGAGGAACTGCGGCACGCCAATGTAACGCGCCACGAACTCGTGGATCTTGGAGTTGGCATCGCAGCTCCCCGGGGCGGCCGAGATGACCGCATCGGGCTCGAAGTCGGCGCCGGTGAGCGCGGAGCCGAGCTCGATGGTATTGGACGAACACAGGTAGTCGGGGAGCCCGAGCCCCATGGCGAAATCCCAGTATCTCTCGCCCTGCCCCTCCAGCGATGCTATCCCGCATACCGTCAGCACCTCGCTGGTGAGGGGATAGGCGTTCTCGAAGCAGTAGACGAACTCCGGCGGAAAGTTGAAGGGCACGAGGATGATCTTCTTCCCCTGCGCCTTGGCCTCCAGGGCGCGGTCGAACCACTGCTGTATACCCTTGAGAAGGGCGATACTGGTCTTGCGGATGCGTGGCGCCATCACCGCGCTGATGGTGTAGGACATGTCCTTGGGAAGAACGTGCAGGATGCCCTCGACTTCCTCGTCGCTCATGTCGTCCGGGAAATATTTCAACAACCCGAATATGGCGGATGCCCGGTTCACCAGGCCCTCGTATTCCTTTACCGCTTTTTCTGCCATGTCTGCTACTCCTTTGCTCTGTATCCACCCGGAAAGCTTTTCCTCCCACGGTTCGGGTCATTCACGTCCGGGGTCAAGCCTCGCTCGTGCATGACTCCATCCTTGACTCCCATGAAAAACCAGCTCGAGTCCGGCTCGCGACCCCGGGCACGTTCAAGGCCTGACCCCAAGCGTGCCCCAAGGAGCACCTAGGCTTCCTCAGCGGACATGGCCGCGCCGATGGCGCATGCCAGCTGCGGGTCGAAGGGGAAGGAGTGGAAGTCACCCCTTATCTTCTCCCGCGCCGGCCCCGTCACGGACTCGTACTTGGCGACCCCGCCGGTCAGTGTGTAATCGTCCTGGAAACCGAACTTCAGCGCCTGAGATATCATTATCTTTGCCACGGATTCGCATATCCCCGCCATGATATCCGCCGGTTCCACCCCTTCGTTGACGTGGGTGATGAGTTCGCTCTCCACGAAGACCCCGCACTGCGAGCTCACCGGCACCTTGCTTGTCGACCGCACCGCCACCGCGTCCAACTCGCCGGCGCCGTAACCCAGGGCCGCTCCCATGACGGTGAGGAACTTCCCCGAGCCCGAGGCGCACTTGTCGTTGCGCATGAAGTCCACCACGCCGCCGTCCTCGTCCAGGAGGATGGAGGTGACGCTCTGCCCGCCGACGTCCAGCACCAGGTTGGCCCGGGGCACCAGGCGGCTCACCGCTTCGCACAGGCACGAGATGTCGTCGCGCCTTACGTCACCGAAATCCACCAGCTCGGCGCCGCGGCCGGTCACGCCGATGCCCGCCAGCTCGTCCCGCGAGACCCCTGCCGCCGCGAGCACCCCGTCCACCAGGCTCTCGACCTCCGTGGCGACATTGCCCGTGGTGTCGATGACCTCCGCCGCCAGCAGCTCGTCGCCCTCCATGACCACGGCCTTGGTGTAAAGGCTTCCTATGTCTATGCCCAGGTACTTCATTAGTTGCCTCCCATACGCCTGGCCAAGAGGGCGGCACCCAGCGCCCCCACGATCTGCGAATCCACGTTGTACTTGATGAGCCTGACGTTGAGCATGCGCTCCAGCTCGGCGCGCACCGCCGCGTTCTTGGCGACGCCGCCGCTCATGGTGACCTCTTTCTCCAGCCCCACGCGGCGCACCAGGGCGGCGACGCGTTCCGCCATTGCCCGGTTGACCCCCGCCGCGATATCGGCCTTGCTGTGGCCGCGCTGCAGGTAGTGAAGGACCTCCGTCTCGCAGAAGATGCTGCAGCGGCTGGACAGCTCCAGGATCTTTTCCGCGTTCAGCGACACCATGCCCAGCTCGTCCAGTGACAGTCCCAGGGTGCGCGCCTGCACCTCGAGGAAGCGGCCCGTGCCCGCCGCGCATTTGTCGTTCATCACGAAGTCGATGAGCTCACCGCCAGGCCCGATGCGGATGACCTTGGCGTCCTGCCCGCCGATGTCGATGACCGTGCGCGCCTCCGGCACCAGGAACGACGCTCCCAGCCCGTGGCATGATATCTCGCTCATGTTGTCCTGGGAGAGCCCCTCGGCCTGCACCTGCTCGCGCCCGTATCCGGTGCTCACGCAGAACTTCACATCATTCCAGGGGAGTCTCTCCTCCTGGACGAGCATATCCACCACTGCCTTTGCGGACTGCACGGGGTGAGGCTTCACGCCCATACTCTTGAAAGCATGTATGCCCTTGCTGTTGATGACCACCGCCTGTGCCGTCAGTGAGCCTACATCTATGCCGGCGTAGTACATTTCCTACCTCCCTCTACTGCCATTGTTGTAATGCCAGGCGCTTCCGCGCCAACCTATCCATATCATCGTGGGCGCCGTGAAGCGATGCGGTCCATACGTGATCGCCGCGCCGCTCCACTCCTCACAACGACGTTTCTCCCTCTCTCTCCGCCGTCCCGTCCCGTGTCCGGGGCTGACCCCACCGCTCAGCGTTGTTTCACTACGTTTTTCACGAACTCCTCGATGGATTCCTGCAGCGCGCTCATGGGGGTCATGCGCCTGATCCAGGAGTCGCCCTGCAGTATCAGTGTCGGTATCTTCTGCCGCTTCATGAGTTCGCTGCGCACCACCGTCGCGCTGCTCCAGGTCTGCTTGCACGAATGATGGCCGCAGTAGATGCAGCAGTCGGCGCCCAACTCGCCCGCCGCCCAGGTGACGTCGTCCAGCCACTGCACGGACATGGAGTTGGCCCCCATCTGGCGCGTCATGGGCATGTTGCGGGCTATCTCCGCCAGTCCCGTGAGCATGGTCTCCCGCGAGGTCAGGTCGACCACCTCCGGGAAGTACAGATCCAGCCCGTCCCCCAGGTGCGTGATGCCGTTATCCTCCATCCAGTTGAACAATCCGCCCATATCGAAGTAGTAGCTGGTATACGTCCACAGGCTGCGCGCTACCTCCCGATCTGCCGGGTATTCCCCCCTCTCCAGCCTCTCCTTGGCGGTGTCCACCATGGTCTGCATGATGCGCACCGCATCCTCCGTGCCCCACATGGTGAACCTGGCCGCGTAGGTGAACAGGGAGAAGAGGTTGGGCACCGGGCACGGCTTGAACTTATGCAGGTCCCACAGCTCCCAATAGAGCTCCGAGGCCTTGTTGGCGTTCCCGATGACGCGGCGCATCCTCTCCTCGTCCAGCTCCTGGCCCAGGAACTCCTCCATCTCCTCCGCCAGCTTGAAGAAATACTTATAGTACTGCTTTACGCCGCGCTCGCCGTTGTCCACCGTCTTCTCCAGGAAGAGCAACGGGATGTCCATGTACCTGGCCAGGAACTCGTGGGTCTTGGAATTGATGTCGCAGGACCCGAAGCAGTCGGAGATTATCGCGTCCGGGGTGAAGTCCGACTCCGTCAACGCCGAGCCGACCTCGATCATGTTCGCCGAGCAGGCGAAGTCCGGCAGCCCCAGCCCCATGGCGTAGTCCCAGTAGCGTTCGCCCTGACCCTCCAGCGCCATGACCCCCAGGCTGGAGAGTACCTCGCTGGTGATGGGCCAGGCCCCCTCGAAGCAGAAGATCACCTCCGGCAGGAAGTTGAAGGGCACCAGGAACACCTTTCCGCCGCTGCGCTTCGTCTCGTGCGCGCCGTCAAGCCACTTCTTCACCATGCCGAACAGCTCCATGCTGATCGGCCTGACGTGCGGGGCAAAAAACGCCCCGAAGGTATTGCGCATGTCGGCGGGAAGTACGTGCAGCAGCCCCTCCAGCTCCTCGTCGCTGATGCGTTCGGGCAGCGAGTCGACGATGGAGAATATCTCGTACACGCGGTTGATCAACCCTTCGTACGGCTTCATCTCCTTCTTCCCCACTGTAAGAAACCCCTTTCTACTAGCTGCTGTCGCTATCGTTCTTTGTTGCTCCCCTTATTCCTCTTACCTCCATAGATAACCCGGTGCTGAACCGCTTCCATGCCTGCGCCGTATAAGACCCGGCTCTCCTGCTCCATGTCCGGGGCCGACCCCCATTATTCCAGAGTGCGTGCCGGACACGTTCCAGGCCTGACCCCAAGCGTGCCTCACTTGCCGAGCCTCTCCAGGAAGGCCTGGACGCGGGTCTTGATGCGTCCCGTGTCGGCCTTCGAGCCGTAGTCCTTCTCCAGCACCAGCACGGGGATGCCCGCCGCCTCTAGGTCCGCGCGCTGCGATACCGCCTCCACGCCGTGCAGGTCGCAGAACTTGTTGTAGGTGATGATGGCCCCGTCCACGCCGGCGCGCCGCGCCGTCTCCAGGATATAATCGCGGCGCCTCTCGTATTCGGTGAACATGCGCGGGCAGAAGAGGTACCCGAGGTAGCGCTCGGCCAGCAGCTGCATCGGGTCGGCGCTCTCCCCCTCCCGTTTCCAGAAGGCCCGCGAGCCGAAGCAGAGGGCGTCGGCGGCGATGAGGGCTCCCGTGGACTCGATGTCCGCGATGAGGTCCACCTCATCGGTGGCGCTGCCCATGATGATCAGGCGCGCCTTATAGTCGGGCGGTGAAGCCCCGGCCTTCTCAGCCAGCACCTCGTCGAGCATGGCCGAGAAATCCTCGCCCATCATGGACGAGCCGGTACACAACACCTGCATCACCTCGGCCCCGGTCACCGCCGGCGGCACCTTCTCGCGCAGGGCGTACAGCTTCTTCAGCTTGGCGAAGACCTCGTCGTAGATGTCCACCGCCCGCATGATCTTCTCGTCCGTTATATCCACGCCGAAATACTCGGAGATGGCCTGGCGCATGAGCGACAGCTCCTCCACGAAGTACTCCAGCGAGTCCTCGCGCAGGAAATGCGGCACTTTCAGGTAGTGGAAGAAATCGTATTTCTTCACGTGCTGCCAGTTCTCGAACATGCCCCGCAGGTGGTCGCACCCGTTGGTCTCGACCAGTCCGTCGAGGAAGTCGTAGCTTCCCTCCAGCCCCAGTTGCAGGCAGGAGCGGCAGAAGCGGCAGTTGAAACGGGCCAGGTAGGCGTCGCCCAGCTCGGTGTCGGGATGGCCGAAGGCCTTGATGCGGTAGGGCAGGATGCCCGCCGCCTCGATGAGCTCCACCGGCGTCGCCACGCAGGCATAGCCCAGCACTTTGCCCCCCTTCTCCTTCCAGTCCCGCACGTATTCCGTGAACAGATCCGTCGACTGGCACTGCAGTGTTCTCATGGTGATCCCGCCTTACTTCCTCAACCTGCGGTAGACGATGAAGCCGCCGACCAGGGCGCCCGCGGCGGCGCCCGCGGCGGCCACCACCTTCACCACCGGCTTGATCGCGTTCCACACCACGTCCGTGTCCTTGAGCAGGGCCTTGGCCAGGGGCAGCGCGAGCCCGCGCAATGCCAGGTGCAGCTCGGCGGTGTCCAACGTGTTCACCGTGCGCACCACCTTGCCGGCGATGAGGTCGGGATTCTCCCGCGTGAAGCCGTTGAAGGCAGCCAGCCCGCGGTTGATCAGCGCCCCCACGGCCTCGGGCTCGAGGGCGGCGCTTATCGCCTGGTCCGCCAGCACCACGTCCTTGAGCTCGAAGAAAGCGGTCTTGCCCGCCGCGGCCAGCTCCTCTGTGTCCAGGCTCGCGAGCAGCTTGCCCACGTGCCTGCTCATCTCTCCCGGCCTGGCCTCGAACACCTTGTTCATGTACACGGCGCTGTAGTTGATTATCCTGCCCAACTCCCGCATGTCCACGGCTTCCTCGTAGCTGTCGATGATGGCGCCGATGGCTTCCTCCGGCAGCTCGGAGAACCTGCGGAAGGTCTCGGCGACGGCGCGCAGGGAGGCTCCCACCGCCAGGTACATTCCCCTCACCAACTGCACGGTGGCGTCCGGGGTGGCGTAGACGTAGTCCGAGATTACCGACCCGATGACCGCTCCGTCCTCCTTCAGCGCTATGAGCATGTCCTTGAAGGCCTCACCGTCCACGTTGTCCACCAGGTCGCGGCTGACGCAGCCGAGCACCTCCTTGAAGCGGGGCTCGTCCCTCCCCAGCACCAGGTTGCCGCGGTGCAGGGCGCTCACCACTCCGGCCAGGGCGTTCACCAGTCCCCCCATCTCCGCCATGTCGATGTCTTCCAGGAGCTGGAAGACCGCGTTGGCCAGGATCTCCGCCGGCAGGTTCAGCGACTGCAGCGTTCTGGCCAGCACGCGCAGCATATAATTGCTCAGCGGGGGTATCACTCCCATCACGTTGGAGATGGCCACGGGGTTGAGGAGGCCCACCTCGCCCTGCAGCTCGGCCCGGCGCCCCTCGAAGTGTTCCGTCAACCCCACGCGGATCTTGCCGAAGTCCGCCGTGTTCCATATCTTGCGCCAGGTTTCCTCACCGGCGCTCATCATGCTCTCCACCATGGAGCCCAGGCCGGCGATGAGCCCGTCCAGGGCCTCGCGGTCCTCCAGCAGCAGCTCGCTGACGAGCGGCGCGTAGGCGCCGGGCAGCGCCTTCAGCTTTTCCACGTCTATGTCCCGGCCGAGCTGCACCATGAAGTCTCGCAATATATCGTTGGTGAACTTGCCCAGCTCCGCCCCCAGCTGCGCCAGTGCCTCCACCAGCCAGTTGACCAGTTTGGGCGAGGCGCCCAGCACGCTCATGGCGAAGGCGATGTCTTCCCACAGGAAGGCCTTCACCAGCTCCCCCGCACTGCCGGGGTTGATATCGCGCAGGTGGATGAGCAACAATTCCTTGAAGCCGGGGGTGCGTATGAGCTCGCGCACCAGCCCCGGCAGGGCGCTACCCGTGGCCTCCCCGGAACCGCTTGCAGTCCCCTGGGGATCGCCTTGCTGCTCCGCCATCTTCTCGACGTCCATTTGATCTACCATGTGCGCCACCTCACTCCCCGCCCGCCACGCCGAGCTCCTCCATCACGCCGGAGGACGCCTCCTTGAGCTCCTCGGCCACCGGCGCCAGCCTGTCAAGCACCGCCTTGAACTCCGCCACCGCCTCCTGCATGGCAGCGAAATCCACCCCCTTCACCATCTGCGACATGAAGGCGATGAGCATGGGCGGGGGGAAAGTGTTGAGCTGCACCGCCACCTCGCGCCCCAGCGCCACCAGGAAATTCACCAGGGCCGGCATGGCGGAGACCGTGCCCATGAAGAACTCCACGTCCTCCCAGAGCAGAGCGCCGGCCAGCCCCTTCGCCGTTTCGGGATCTATGTTGGCCGAGAGCAGCTTCATGCTGGCCTTGAACTTGGGGCTCTTGACCAGCTCCCGCAGCAGCCGCTCGGACGCGCCGCGTTTCTCCAGGGTCATCTCGTTCATCGACATCACCACCTACACCGTCTCGAGGTCCCAGAACCAGCGCGCCACCTCGGCCTGGCCGAGCTGCTTGCCGCCCAGCCATAGCTGTACGATCTTGAGGTCGCGCCAGTGCTTCTCTATGTCCCAGTCGCGGTCCGCGCCGTAGACGCTCATGAGGTTCATGGCCTTGCCCAGAGTCTCCATGCCCACGTCGGCGGACCAGTACTTGTACAGCCTCGCTTTGGCTACCTGCTCGTCGCTCCAGCGGGCGCCGTAGATATCGGGGCGGTCCATCATCCTGGCGTTCTGGTACCCTACGATGCGCACGACCTCCGCGTCCCGGGCGATGTCCGCCAGCAGCCCGGCCACGGCGTCGTGCTCCTTGAGGGGCTGTCCCTTGTAAGTCTCCTCGCTCACGAACTCGTAGAGCCGCTCCCATACGTTCAGCAACACTCCCCCCACGAAGGCGGTGCTGGCCATGTTACCCAGGCTCACCATCTCCTTGAAGTACATGGCATCGAGGCCCGGCCCGTGGGCGCGGTACGACTTGGGCACGCGCACGTTCTCGAACCAGATGTCGCCGTTCTTGTCCGCCGCCATGCCCGCCTTCTGGTAGGGGGGCCCCTGGGTGCAGCCGGGGGTGTCGGCGGGCACGAAGATGAAGGCGAAGTCGTCAGGGTCGCGCGAGCCGGGATTGGTGGTGCACACCACGCCGAAGAGGTTGCACACCCCGCCGGAGTTGGTGGGCCAGAGCTTGTGGCCGTTAATGACCCACTCGTCGCCGTCCAGCACCGCCGTGGTCTGGATAGTGGAGCCGCCCAGGATCTCCATATTCTCGATATCCGACCCGCCCTGGGGCTCGGTCATGGCGTTGGCGGCGAAGCGCGCCTCCTCGGTATCGCAGAAGATGGGCGCGAACTCCTTGCACAGCTCGTAGTTGACGTGGGGCTCCACGGCGATCATCAACAGCGGCCAGTAGACGACCCCGTAGGCCACGGCCATGCCGGAGTCCGCCCGGGCAACCTCCTCCATGATGCGGTACATGGACGTTCCGACGTGGTCGGAGCGGCCGAAGCCCCATCCGCCCATGTTCTCGGGAAAGAGCACCCGCTGCATGCCCATCTCGCCCATGAGTTTGTCGAAAGCCGGCTCGATGAACTTGTGGTCCACGTAGTCCTCGTCGAACTTGCGGCGGTGGGGTATGACGTACTTCTCGGCCCAGTCGCGCACGATCAGACCCAGGGGATCGTCCATGGGGGAGATGTTCTCCAGGGGCCGGGTGAAATCGTCTATGCTTCTCATCTCTAGCTCCTCTCCCTCGGGTTCATCGGGCCTGGGACTGGTAGAAGTAGCGGGCGTAGTCCATCTTGGCCAGCTCGTAGGGGCCCAGGCAGAGCTGCATGGTCTTGGTGTCGCGCCAGTAGCGCTCCAGGTTCCACTCCGTGGCGTAGCCGGCGGAGGCCATCATCTCCATGGCGTTGCCGATGGCCTTCTCGGCGGACTGGGCCACCTGCTGGGCGACCATGCAGGCGGTGACGAAGTTACGTTCCCCGCCCGCTTCGCCGTATACGTCGGGCGCGGCGAGTACGCGCGCGAGGTTGTAAGTGAGCATGCGGTCCAAGGCGATCTCCTTTGCCACCTCACCCATGACCGCGGAAGTGAGGGGGTTGTTCTTGAAGACCTGGTCCTTACCTTTGATGACGCGGTTATCGCCCCACTCCCTGAGGATCTCGTAGGAGGCGAAGAGCGCGCCCACGTTGGAGGCGGATACGCCCAGGTAAAGCCAGGCGAGGGCGGCGCGGCAGGCCTCGCGGCCCCTGGCCACGCACATCCCCTCCGGCGCCTTGGTCTTGTCGAAGGTGACGTCGGCATTGCGGCTGGCGGCCAGGCCGGTCTTCAGGAGGGCCTTGCCCTTCTTCACGCCCTTGGCGTCGCCGGGAAGGGCGATGAGTCCCGCCTCGTCCTCGCCGTCCAGGGAGCAGTACACGCCGAAGACGGCGGCGTCCGCGCCGCAGGCGATGGGCCTCACCTTCTTGGCTTCCACCGACCACGCGCCCCTGGACAGCTTGGCGTGGGCCTGGGGCTCGTCGCGGAAGAGCGGCAGCACCAGGGAGGTCACCGCCAGTGTGTCCTTGGAAGCGAAGAGGTCGGCGAAGGCCTCGCAGGCCTCGGGGTTCTCCTTCCCCTCCATGGCCATGCAGCTCTGGAGCGCCCACATCCCGGAAAGCAGCAGCGCGATGGAGGTGTCCCCGCGCGCGACCTGCTCCAGGGCCGCGGTGATGGTGAGGGCGGCGGCGGGCGTGTTGTGCCCATCGCCCCCGTATGCTTCAGGCCACAGCAACCGCTGCAGGCCGATGTCTAGGCAGAGTTTGCGCATGGCCGGTTCGAGAAGACCCGCGTAGTCCTCCTTCAGCTCCAGCCGCTTCTCCATCAGCTCGCTCGCCGCCCACTTCTCCAGGTTCGCGGCCAGCGATGTGTCCATATCGCTCAACCACTCGTGCGCGAACGGGAACAGGTCGTGCTCACTCATGAAATACCTCCCTCTGGACTACATCCCCGGCAAATAAAAAACGCCGCATGAGCAGCGTAATAGCGGTGGCGGTGAATATTTGCATGCCTCTCTGGATGCATTCTTCTCTTTCTCCCGGGAACATGCGCCGTCGCCAAGACGAGTGCTGGATAGAAGCGCTGTAATGTCGTCCTGTGTGCGTAGCCGATTTATACAAACAAGCCGAAACAGTATGGTTATAATATGATTACATCGCTCTGCTGGCAATAGGTGAAATCCCCCTTTTACCTGGAGGGGAATCCCCCCCTACCGGCTATCTGTGTGGATGAACCCCTGATATTAGGGGATCTTTCAGCCCCTGGGTACCGCGATAGAACAATTCCACCCCGCGCGATGCTAAGAATATGTCTTGACTATAATAACAATATGTAATATTTATCATCCAATGATGCCGCCTTTATCGCCTGATGCGCGTGCGAGGCCGGTCCGCGAGGGCGAGACCGGACGGCGGAGAGGAGCTGGGGCGGCGATAGGATTGCGGGAGTCATCCCTGGACCTCAAGACCCAAGCGAGGGGTTCTCTCGCCGGGATCCCCGGGACGCGATGCGAAAGATGCTGGCCAAGGGCTACTGGACCTGCGACTCCCACTGGATGATGGCCCTGGTGACAGGCGCGGGGTGGGAGTCAGCCAACCGGCTAACCTCGAGGTGGGAAAGGTAGCGGGTAGGGCGGAGATGTACCGGTTTATGAAGCTCCTCGGCTTGCAGACGCCACGCAACGACGAACGCAACGGGGTCTACTTCGAGCGCGCATCCCCGCTGCCACTGATGGACGCCTCGTAAAGGATGAACGGTCCCGGCCATGATGGCAAATCGAAAGGAGCCCGACATGACTGATGACGTTTATATCAAGCTTCGCGGATTCCTGGACGGATTGCCGGGAGGATTCCCGGAGACCGACAGCGGAGTGGAGCTGAAGATCCTGGAGAAGCTGTTCACTCCGGAGGAAGCGGAGATGGCCATGCAGCTGAACGTAAAGCCCGAACAGGTGCCCGCGATCGCGTCGCGTGCCGGCCTGGAGGAGAGGGAAGCCGCGGAGCTGCTCGATGCCATGGCCAGCAGGGGATTGGTCTTTCGTGCTCGCCTGGGGGACGGCGTCTGGTACTTGGCTACCAATTTTAACGCGGGGTTCTACGAATTCCAGCTCAACAACATGGACCGGGAGTTCGCCGAGCTCAACGAAGAGTACATCCCCCATTTCATGGTAACGAACCTGACGGCCACAAAGACCGGGCAGTTCCGGGTGGTGCCGGTAGAAGCAGCGGTAGAGTCCCTGTCGACGGTGGCCACCTATGACCGTATCCGCGAACTCGTGAAGGAGCAGCAGCACATCGTCGTGGCCCAGTGTATCTGTCGTAAAAAGAAGGGGCTCATTGGAAGTGACTGCAACCGCCCGCACGAGACCTGTTTCTTTTTCGGGATCAACGTACAGTATTACATCGAAAACGGCCTGGGCAGGGAGATCGACGTGGACGAGGCGCTGGATCTGCTCGCGAAGGCCGAGGAAGCGGCGCTGGTCCTCTGCACCAACAACGCGCAGGCGTTGCTCCACCTGTGCTGCTGTTGCTCATGCTGCTGCGCGATTCTCGGCGCCCTGAAAACACTTAACCGCCCCGCGGACACCATCCGACCTTCTTTCCAGGCCCGCATCGAGCCGGACCTGTGTTCCGCCTGCGGTATCTGTCTGGAGCGATGCCAGGTCGCTGCAATTGCCACTCGCGAAGAATGCATGGAGGTCGATACGGACAGGTGTATTGGCTGCGGTCTTTGTCTCTCGACTTGCCCGGAGGGGTCGATAGCGATGGTCGAGAGAGCGGGCTCCGAGGCCCCGCCCCGCACTATTTTCGACATGTATGAGAAGATTCTGGCCGAACGCGGCCTCACGATCTGATCACCCCGACGACGGGAGATGGGCAGCGGATCGAGAATAGCAATAAATGGGAACCGGTATGCCCGCTGCCCACCACCAGCCGCCGATGAGTCTTGACCTCCTGCGGTTTATGATGCAATATTAGAATCATAATGATTCACTACTGCATCAAAGGAGGCCGGCCATGAGGCAGTTTACCGTGCGCGGCCTTCCCGAAGAAATAGAGAGAAGGATCGTGAAAGAAGCGAAAGAGAAGGGGATCAGCCTCAATAAGGCGATAGTCTCCCTGATCGAGAAGGAGGCCGGCGGGAAGGGGAAGAAGGCCGGTGCCCATCACGACCTCGATCATCTCTTCGGTATCTGGAGGGAGGTCGAGGGGCGGGAGTTTGACGGGAATCTCGGGCTGCAGCGGGAGGTAGACCAGGATCTGTGGAAGAGAAGCGACTGATGCTCGATACGTCGGCGGTCTCGGCATTCTTCCAGGGGCATGAAGAGACCGGACGCTACGTGGGCCTGGCCGATGAGCTGGTTCTCAACCCCGTGGTCATCGGGGAACTCCTCGCAGGCTTCAGGCTGGGCAGACACGAGAAAAGGAACCGCCAGGCGCTGGAGGAGTTACTCTCCTCTCCCAGGGTTCGGACTATAGGACTCGATGGTGAGACCTCGGAGCGCTACGCTTCCATATTCGTCTATCTCAGGAACGCCGGCTCACCCATTCCCACCAACGATCTGTGGATCGCTGCCTCGGCCATGCAACACGGGCTGAAGCTGCTGACCATGGACCGCCACTACCTCAAGGTGCCCCAGATCATCTCCATCCTCTGCGAGGCATGATAACCCGATACACATTTGGGGTCGGGCCTGGATCGTGCCCGGGACATCGTCCAAGCAGGCGCCCGACTCTTTGCGGGCGTTTGGAGAACGCTTCTGCGGCAGAGACGTCCTCGCAATGACAATCCGGCGGGGTCGGCTGTGATCCCCCACGCCGGGGCGCGTAAGACCTGGCGTGAAGGGCTGGTGCGAGACGGGCTTACAATCCCCTGCGTCAGGGTGCGTACCCGATGGAATCGTGGGCCCAGTTGCGGGAGTTGCCGTACATGGAGCGCTCGCAGACGATGTTTCCTCCCTGCGAGGTGACCATGGTGGAGACATCCCAGTCGGTCACGTACTGCCCGGCGTCGAAGCTCACGCGGGAGTGGGGCGCCAGGGCGAAGCCCTGCGGCCCCTGCGCCGGTCCGGAGGAGGTCATGAAGGTCAGGTCCACCTGCACCGTGCTGTCGCCGGGGTTCTGCACCAGGATCCAGGTCTCCATCCCACCCTGCGTGCAGCCCTCGGCCAGGTACCAGGTGGGGGCGGGAGCGGCGGCACCGATGGAATCGTGGGCCCAGTTGCGGGAGTTGCCGTACATGGAGCGTTCGCAGACCACCTCTCCCCCGATGGATTCCACCACGGTGGAAACGTCCCAGGAATGCACGTATTCGTGCAGGGGGAAGGTCATGCGGGAGCGGGGCGGGATGACGCGTCCGGTGAGCTGGGGGAAGGTCTTCTTCCCCTGGTCGGTGTTGAGGGTGAGGTCTACGCTGACCGGGTCGGCCCCGGGGTTCTGCACCAGGACAAAGGTCTCCATGCCCCCCGCGGTTGAGCCCTCGGCCAGGTACCAGGTGGAGGTGATCTCGGCGAAGCTCACCACCACGTCGTGGTCCCCGGTGACGTCGGGGATGACATAGGGGTCGGCGACGGGCGCCTGCGCCCCGTTGTCGGTGATGCTGATCGCGCGGTACCCCTCCTCGGGGGCGATGTCTATGGTGGCCGTGCCCCCGTAATCCACGCTCTGCGACGCCGGGTCCACGCTGCCGTGGCCGCCGGATACCGAGGCGTCGACGGTGAAGGTGTCGATGGCGAAGCTCACCACCACGTCGTGGTCCTCCTTTACGTCAGGGATGACGTAGGGGTCGGCGACGGGCGCCGGCGTCCCGTTGTCGGTGATACTCGCGATGTGGTATCCCTCGTCCGGGGTGATATCGACGGCGGTGGTGGAACCGTAATCCACGCTCTGCGACGCCGGGTCCACGCTGCCGTGGCCGCCGGATACCGAGGCGTCGACGGTGAAGGTGTCGATGGCGAAGTAGACGACCACGTAATGGTTGCTGGTCACGTTGGAGATGACGTAGGGATCGGCGATGGTTACGGGAATGAGGTTATCCACGATATAGGCGGTATGATAGCCCTCGTCGGGGTAGAGGTCTATGGAGGCCGTTCCCCCCCACTCCACGCTCTGCGTGGCGGGGTCGACGCTGCCATGGCCGGTGAAGAATACCGTCGCCGTGATGGTATAGGTATTGATGGCGAAGTGGGCCACCAGGGTACGGTCGGCGGTGGCGGTGAAGGAGTAGATAAGCGAAGTGGATACCTCCGTCCCGCCCTCGGTCCAGCCCGTGAAGTGGTAGCCGCCTGCGACGTTGGGGGTGGCC
>QZKE01000063.1 GCA_003598015.1 Actinomycetota bacterium
AAGGCCCACAACTCCTTCGCGCCGCTCGCCGATGAGATCATCGTGACCCCGACGCGCTTCCTCACCCCGGAGGAGGGCGACTGGGCGGTTGCCTTCGCCGTCCCCGGTGACTGGCCGGGCGTGAAGCTGGTATGCCGCGGCGCCAGGTACCGCGACCGCGTGCCGGAGGTCGCCACCATGCTCTCCGGCAAGGGGGAGATCGAGTCTCTCACCATCTTCGACGACGTCTTCGTGCCCAACGAGCGCGTCTTCCTGAACGGCGAGACGGAATTCGGCGGCCAGCTCGCCCTGCTCTTCTCCCTCTACCACCGCCATTCCTACACCGGGTGCAAGCCGGCCATGTCCGACGTGATCATGGGCACCACCGCCCTGGCGGCCGAGTACAACGGCATCGAGAGGGAGGGTCACGTACGCCATGCCCTGGCCGAGCTCATCAGCGTGGCGGAGCTGGTCTACGGCTGCGGTATCGCCGCGGCGGTCAAATCCACCCGGGCGCCGTCGGGTACCCAGATGCCCGACGTGGTCTTCTGTAACGTGGCCCGCAAGCACGCGGGGGTGAACCTCTACCACGAGTACGACATCCTGGCGGAGGTGGCGGGAGGACTCCCCGCCACCCTGCCCTACAGCGAGGAGTACGCCAGCCCCGAGGTGGGCGAGCTGGTGAAGAAATACATCATGCGCGCCGACGGCGTGAGCCCGGAGGACGTGTACAAGTGCTTCGCCTGGATCAGCGACTTCTCGTGCTCCTCCATGGCCGGGGTCATGCAGTACGCCGGTGTGCACGGCGGCGGCTCCCCCATCATGGAGGATATCGCCATCCTGGGCACCTACGACATCCAGGAGAAGAAGCAGATAGCCAAGAACCTGGCGGGAATAGAGGACAAATAAGGGACCCTCTGCGCTCCTCGCGATGACAGAACGAACCCGGGCACGTTCCAGGTTTGACCCCAAGGTGTGAGCAGCTATCTGGCGGGCATGGAGAAGGTAAAGACCGAGCCGCCGCCTTCCCGCGGCTCGTACCAGATACGGCCCCCGTGCGCCTCGACGATGCGCTTGCCGATATACAGCCCCAGGCCCAGGCCGGGGCCACTGTGGTGCAGCGCGCTGCCTACCTGGTAGAAGCGGTCGAAGACCCTCTCCCGGTCCTCGAGCGGGATGCCCATGCCGCGGTCCAGGACCGAGAAGAACACCTCCCCGGCCCGCCTCTCCCCCTTCAGCTCGACCAGCGAACCGGGCGGCGAGTATTTTACCGCGTTGTCCAGGAGGATGATGAACAGGCGTATCAATCTCTCGGGGTCGGCGTAGGCCGTGTCCAGATCGTCCGGCAGGTCCAGCGATATATCCCTGCCCGCCCCCCGCATGCGCATCTCCTCCACCGCCCTCAGGACGATGCCCCCCACGGGCACTTCCTCCTTGCTTATGGCGAAGCGGCCGCGCTGCAGGCGGGAAGCGTCCAGCAATTCCTCCACCACGTATATGAGCCGGTCGGCGCCGGCTTCGATACCCTGCATGGAAGCGTACCAGTCCTCTTTACCTATATCCTCTCCCCTTTTCTCCAGGGTAACGGCATAGCCTTTGAGCAGGGTGGCCGGATGGCGCAGCTCGTGGGCCGCGATATCCAGGAAGTCACGCATCTGCTCCGCGTTCTCCTCCAGCTGGCGCTCGTAGGCTTTCTTTTCTGATATATCGATGAGGGATACCACGCTCTTGCCCGTCCCCGGCAATATATTCACGCTGATCAGGGCGTCGATAGGCCTGCCGGTCTTGTGCCGCGCCTTGATCTCGTACTGTATGGGACCCTCGATCTCGCCCCGTAAGATCATGATGGACATGCGCTTCACCTTGTCGACATCCTCGGGCATCACCAGCCGCATGTAGCGCATCTTGCCGACCACTTCCTCGCGGGAGTACCCGAAGACCTTCTCCATCTCCCGGTTGGCGCCCGAGAGGATGGCGTCCTCGTCGACCAGGAACATCGCCGTGCCCGTGGTCTCGAAGGTGGCCCGGTACTGTTCCTCGCTCTCGCGCAGCACCTCCTCCGCGCGTTTGCGGTCGGTGATGTCGATGATGGAAACCACGCTTTTCTCCATCCCCGGCAAGAAGTTGACGTTTACCAGCACCTGCAGTATTCCACCATCCCGATGCCTGAGCCTGCATTCATATTGGAAAGGCGTGGCCAATTCTTGCCTGGCAATACGCAATGCATAGGATTTCGCCATCCTCAGGTCATCTTTATGAACGAATTCCCAATACCTGCTCTTGCCCTCCACGTCCTCCTTTGCGTATCCGACCAACTTCTCGAACTCGGAGTTGGTGGCGGAAATGGTGCCGTCCGCTTCGATAACGCCCATGGCCGTGCCGGTGGACTCGAAGGTGACGCGGTAACTCTCCTCGCTCTCGCGCAGCACCTCCTCCGCGCGTTTGCGGTCGGTGATATCGCGCGCTATTCCCTCTATAGCCACCACTTCACCGGCCTCGTCGAAGATGAGGGTGTTCTTCTGTTCCGTCCATACGATCGAACCGTCCTTGCGTACCCACCGGAACTGCAGGGGAGCTTGCGGTTCGAGGTCCCCTTTCGCCGCAGCCTCGAGCAGATGGCGGTCGTCGGGGTGGACCATCTTGAATCCCAGGTCGGGGTCGGAGTAGTGCTCCTCGGGCGTATACCCGGTGATCTCCGTGGCGGACGGGCTTACGTACTCAAAACGCCGCTCCGGCGCCATGCGTATCCTGTACACCAGGTCCTTCGCGTTCTCGGCCAGGAGCCGGAACCTCTCCTCGCTCTCCCGCAGGGCTTGTTCAGCCCTTCTGCGCTCCGTTATATCCCGGGCTATCCCGATCAATCCGCGGGGCTCTCCCTCCAGGTCCCGGAACAGGGTGGTGGTCATCAGGGTGGGAAAGACCGAGCCGTCCTTGCGCACGTGGTCGATCTCACCCTGGTTGGAGCCTTTCTCTATAACCACGCGGTTGAAAGGATCCACCACATCACGCATCTGCTCCTCATTGTGCAGGATGCCGATGCGTTGCCCCAGTAATTCATCCACACGGTATCCGTGCATCTCCGCCCAAGCCCGGTTGACATAGAGGAGGCGCCCGGCGAGGTCGCTTACGGCGACACCGTCGATGGCCTGTTCCACCGCCTGCCCCAGCCTCCTCAACTCCTCCTCGCTCTCCCGCAGGGCGGAGATGAGCCGGGCGCGCACCACGGCCTGGCTTATCTGTCCCACCAGGACCTCTATGGCGGTTCTGGTATGCTCGTCCACGCCGTCGAGGATATACGAGGCCGCGCAAACGCTGCCGATGACCTTCCCCTCGGACAGCATGGGGACGATGGCGACCGCCCTCAGGCCTTCCCTCGCCCGCAACCCAGACTCGTGCTGGAGCGGTTCCCCATACCCGCGGTAGATCGGCATTCCCGCGCCCATCATCATGCCGTTGGGGGAATCCGCCGTGAAGTGCCTTACCTTGTCCGTGAACTCCTCGGAGTGACCCGTGGTCCATGCGAGGTCGAATCCCCCCGTCTCCGGGTCGACCAGGAATATGCTCCCGCTCTCCAGGCCGGTTACCTCCAGGACGGCGCGCATGGACTCCCCGAGGATCTCGTCCAGCCCGATGGTCTCGTTCATGCGCACGGCCAGCCCCAGCTGCGCGCGGGTGAGCCGTTCGGCCTGCCTGCTCTCGGTGATATCGCGCCAGTTGATGATGACGCCCCCCACCAGGGGGTCGTCGAGGAGGTTGTTGCCCGCCGCCTGCATCACGCGCCAGGAGCCGTCCTTGTGCCTGACCCTGAATTCAAGCGTGTTCGAAGATACATCGGGATCGCGTACGTATTCGAAAAAGGTGCCCGTTATCACGCCTACGTCTTCGGGGTGGATCAACGCCATGGCATCTTCCATGTTCCTGTCGAGATATTCCTCCT
This sequence comes from Actinomycetota bacterium, assembly GCA_003598015.1. Lineage (GTDB taxonomy): Bacteria > Actinomycetota > Geothermincolia > Geothermincolales > RBG-13-55-18 > SURF-21. The sequence continues at coordinate 3,917 of QZKE01000063.1, forward strand.
GCCCGTAGCCGAGGATGCGTTCGATAGACGGGCTGATGTAACGGATCGTGCCCGCGGCGTCCAGGACGGTTATGATATCCGACGATTCCTCAATGAGCGCGCGGAAATATTTTTCACTCCCGCGCAGCGCGGAGACCAGACGCACCCGCACCAGGGCCTGGCCGATCTGGCCGGCCAGGATATCCACGATCTCCCGCGTACGCTGCGGGATATCCTCGTGGGTATGGGAGGAGACGTTGACGGAACCGACGGCGCGGCCCTCGTGGAGGAGAGGTACGATATAGATGGACTTGATGCCCTCCGTCTCCAGGAGATCGGCCATGGCATAGTCTGAAACGCTGGTTCTATCGTACACGGCACGGCTCTCCGCGACGACTTCCGCCGGCGTGGAGGCGGCGTCGAAGTGCTTGACGCGCGCGACGAAATCGCCCGAGAACCCGAGCGAGAAAGCGAGCTCCAACGCACCGGTCTCCTCGTCGACCAGGTAGACGGCGCCGCTGTCCAGGCCGCTCGCGTCCAGGATCGCCTGGAGGGACTCCTCCAGCATGCCGCCGAGGTCGCTCTCCCCGCTCAACGTGAACGCCAGGTCGCGCTGGATGCGCAGCACTTCCTCCGCCCGTTTGCGGTCGGTTATATCGGCTATGAATCCCTCGATGGCCAGGACCTCCCCCTGCGGAGAGAAGACGGCTCTCCCCTGCTCCCATACCCATTTCTCCGTCCCCTGCCGGGTGGTTATGGGGTAGGTCAACTCGTAGGGGCGGTTCGCCTCCAGGGCTTCCCGCACCCCGTCCCAGACGTAGTCGCGGTAGTCCGGCCGGATGAGATGTGAGCCGAAAGTGACCGCCGGTTCGCCGGTCAACTCCTCGGCCCTGTACCCGGTCAGCTCCAGGCAACCCTCGCTGACGAAATCCATGCTCCAGTCGCGGTCGACGCGGCAGCGGTAGGCCATGCCGGGGAGATTGCTCATCAGCGCGGCCTGGGCCCTCCGGCTTTCGACCAACGCGCGCTCGGCCTCGACGCGTTCGGTGATGTCCTGGGAGTTGAGGAGGATGCCGCGCACCACGGGGTCGTCGAGCAGGTTGCTGCCCGTTCCGCCGAACCAGCGCCAGGAGCCGTCCTTGTGCCGGAAACGCACCTCCATGTAAGAGGCGTTACCGGGGATGCCAATTCCCTCCCGGAAGGCCTCCAGGGCCAGGGGGGCGTCGTCGGGGTGCAGGTAATCGAAGACGTTCCCGCCGATCAGCTCCTCGGGGCGGTAGCCCAGGAACTGCTGCAGGGAGGGGCTCTCGTAGACGATGGCCCCGGCGGCATCGAGGATGGTTATGATGTCGGTCGAGTTCTCTATGAGGGCGCGGAAATACCTCTCGCTTTCCCTCAGGGCCTCCTCGGCCTTCACCTGTTCCGTAACGTCCAGGGCTATGTTCGTGACGGCGATAACATCACCCTCATCATCGAAGATGTCCGCGGAGTTGATGTCCAGCAATAACACCGATCCGTCCTTGGCCACGAAGCGTACGCGGTCCCTGACGGGGCTCTCCCCCGCGAAGAGCTTCTCTATGTTCCCCCCCACCTTCGCGAAATCGTCCGGGTGCAGGATGCCGAGCTCAAACACGTTGCGCCCCAGGATCTCCTCCTCGTCGTACCCGATCTTCTCCAGGGCGGCGCGGTTCACGCTTACAAGATGCAGGTTGCGGTCGTAGATGAAGATCGCCTCGCCGGCGTAGTCGTGCAGCAGGCGGTAGCGCCCCTCGGACTCGCGCACCACGGCGTCCAGGTAAATGCGCGCCAGGATCTGACCTATCTGGGCGAGCATGACCTCGAGGATACTCCGGGTAGCTGCCGGTATATCTGTCATGTCGTGGGAGGCGACGTTGACGCAGCCGATGGCGAAACCCTCGTGCATGATGGGGACCACCGCGGTGGCCTTCAGGCCTTCCTCGATCTGTACCATGTCTTTGGGTACCGGGAGTTCCTCGTAGCTCATGTACATCGCCTCCCCCGCCTTGACCAGGGCGGTGCGGGGCGAGGTTGCGTCGTAGTACATGACCGATTCCACGAAGGCGTCCGAGAGGCCGCGATGGTGCGCGAGCCTCAAGCCGCCCGTTTCGTCATCGAGCACGTAGATGCCGCCGCTATCGAGGCCGGTGGCCTCCAGGACCGCCTCCAGGGAGGCGCTGAGCGCCTCCGAGGGGTCCGCTGTCGCTCCAAGTCTCACCCCGAGGTCCCTCTGTATCTCCATGAGACGCTCCGCCTGCTTGCGCGCGGTGATATCACGCGAGTTGATGACCAGCCCGCCTACGGCGGGGTCGTCCAGCAGGTTGTAAGCGCTGGCCTCGTGCAGGCGCCAGGAGCCGTCGCGGTGGCGCACCCTGAGCTCGAAATACCTGGTGACGCCCGGACGGCCCGCCGCTATGGCCAGGGCGGAACGCGTTCTCTCGCTATCCTCGGGGTGGGTAAAGGAGAGTATGTTCTCGCCGCTCATCTCCTCCGCTTCGTAGCCCAGGAGGGTCCGCACCGAGGGGCTCATGTAGATTATGGTACCGTCCGCGCCCAGCACGGCGACCAGGTCCAGAGCGTTCTCGATGAGCTTGCGGAAGTGCTCGTAGCCGTAGGAGAGAGGATCCCTCGTTTCTCCGTGGTCGCCGGCGTCGCTCCCTTTTCCCTTCTTTCCTGGCGGGTATCTTCTCTTTCCTCGCATATTGAGCCTCCAGCGAGGGGGTCCCCTATCCCCCTCGCCGCCATCCATCCCGTCATATCCAAGCGATGATCTTATACACCATTATAAGTCTATTCGGCTCTTCTCCGAGAAGTGCGAGTGAATCGATGTTGGGGGGTGATTAAGCCGGGCACACTTGGGGTCAGGCCGTGAACGCGCCTGTCCCGACCTAACGATTTACTGTCGCGAAGTCATTCTTTCACCAGGCACACTCGGGCTCTCTTGCCGCCCCCACTTCTCGAAGAATCGCCATCTATATAATCCGTAGTCTCTTCGTCGCCTGGCCTTGCCCCCTGTTCTCCCGCAGCGGGAGGGTAAAGCGGAAGCTGGAGCCGCCTCCCGCGCGGGGTTCATTCCAGATCCTCCCCCCGTGGGCTTCCACGATCCTCCTGGCGATATACAGACCGAGACCCAGGCCGGGGTTGGAGTGGTGGAGCGGCCCACCCACCTGCTTGAAACGTTCGAACACATTTTCCCGGTCTTCCGTTGGTATACCCACCCCCCTGTCCATCACGGAAACGAGCGCCTCCTCCCCCGTCACTTCCCCCTTTACCTCTATCAAAGATGCCGGCGGCGAGTATTTCACCGCGTTATCCAGCAGGATGATCATGAGGCGCAGGAAGCGGTCTGGATCGATCCAGGCTTTGTCCAGGTCTGGAGCGAAATCGACCTCGATACGGTTATCGCTCCCCCTGACCATCATTTCCTCTATCGCCTGATAGACAAGGGGCCGCAATTCCTGGCTTCTCCCCGCAGTGGACATGAGCCCGCGCTCGATGCGGGAGATGTCCAGCAGGTCCTCCACCACGTTGGTCACCTGGCTGGTAGCCCTGCCGATGGCCGCCAGGGATTTCAGCATCTCCTCCCGGCCCATCTCCATGCCGTATCGCCCGAGGGTCTCGGCGTAGCCCTCGAGCAGGGTGACCGGATGGCGCAGCTCGTGTGCCGTGACATCGAGGAAATCACGCAGCTGCTCCGCCCTTACCTCCAGTTCGCGCTCGTACCTCTTTTTCTCCGTGATGTCCAGGAGCGATGCCACACTCTTGTCGATGCCGGGGAGTACGCTGACGTGGATGAGGGTGTCCAGAACCCGGCCGTCGCGGCGGATGGTGCGGGCTTCGTACTGCACGGGCCCCGTCAACTCACCCGACAACAGGTGCCGCGAATAGGCGGTCACCGATCTCAGGTCGTCGGGATGTACGAATTCCATATATTTCATCTTGCCCACAACGTCTTCCCGGTTGTAGCCGAGGAGCTTCTCCACCTCCTGGTTGGCATCTACGATGGTGCCGTCCAGGCCGATGAGGACCATCGCCGTCCCCGTCGACTCGAAGGTTATGCGGTAGTGCTCCTCGCTCTCCCTGAGGGCCTGCTCCGCTGCCCTGCTCGCGGTGATATCGCTGACGATGTTGGTGACCGCGATGGGCTCTCCTTCCCTATCGAGAAGGACGGCCGCCGTGACGTCGCCCGTCATCACGGAACCGTCTTTCTTGAGGAAGCGTATCTCCCCCCTGCCGACCTCCAGGCCGGAAAGCAGCCTCCCGGCCGCCCGCCTGGCCCGTTCGACGTCATTGGGGTGGATCAGGCCCAGTTCGAAGATGGTCGATCCCAGCAATTCATCCGCGCCATACCCCAGGATCTCGCACGCCCTGCGGTTGACGTTTATCGTCTTCATCTCCCTGTCATAGGTGAGTATCGCTTCTCCCGCATAGTCGTGCAGCAAGCGATAGCGCCGCTCCGAATCCCTCAACGCGGAGACGAGGCGGGCTCTCTCGATGGACTGGCCGATCGCGCTCGCGAGGACCTCGATGGCGTCCCGCAACGGTTGCTGCAGCTCAGTGAAGGAGTGCGATGCGACGTTTATACAACCCACAACCTTTCCCTCCGACTTGAGCGGAATAACCGCGAGTGCCTTCAGGCCCTCCTTGAGCAGGGGGTGGATGCCATAATTTTCCAGTTCTTCGTACTTCAGGAAGATGGGCTCTCCGGCCATGACCACCCTCACGTTGGGCGAACCTGAGTCGTAATGCGCGGTTTTCGCGACAAAGTCCTCCGTGAGGCCGCGGTGATACACGATGTCGAGGCTCCCCGTCCTTCCATCCACCAGGTATATCGCCCCGCTGTCCATCCCGGTGACCTCGAATATAGCCTGCAGGGACGCCTCCGACATCTCCCCGAGGTCGCTGGTGCCACTGAGGGCCAGGGCTAGGTCCCGCTGCACCTCGAAAAACCTCTCGGATCTCTTGCGTTCCGTGATATTGCGGATCACCGCGATGACTTCGTTTTCCAGAGCGGGAAACATCCTCGCTTCATAGAACTGCTCCCCCTCCGGGAAAGTCAGAGAATATTCGAACGATGTCGTCGATCCCTTTTCGTTCACCTCCTGGATGGCCATCCCGGCCTGTATCCCCACGCTCTCGGGAAGCACATCCTGAACCCTCCGTCCCAGAAACACCTCGGGTGGGAGATAGAGGTCGGTCGGTTTGCCCGCCTTGTAATCGATGATCACCCCGTCCGGCGCAAAGCGGAACAATAGGTCCGGCAGGGCCTGGAAGATCGCCTCCAATTCATTGCTCTCCTGAGCCAGTCTGTTCTCCACGGACTTGCGCTCGGTGACGTCGCGGGAATTGATGACTAGACCCTGTATCTTGGGATCGTCCAACAGGTTAGTGGAGCTCGCTTCGTGGATGCGCCAGGAGCCGTCCTTGTGCCTGATACGGACCTCCGCATACTTGCTGACGCCAGGACGTCTGAAGGCCAGGTCCAGGGCAGCCCTGGCCACGGCGATATCATCGCTGTGGATCATCTCCAGGAGGTTTTTGCCGATCATTTCCTCCGGCTCGTAGCCGAGCAGCAACTTAACGGAAGGCCCGACGTAACTGATGGTGAGATCTTTTTTCAGCACCGTGATGAGATCAAGGGAGTTCTCGATGAGCAGGCGGAAGCGTTCCTCGCTGCTCGCCAGTGTCTCATCCTCCTCAGGTCCCGCCGCGTCTGGGCTCATCGCTGGAACCGCCTAGCCTATCCATCGCCACAGCCATCCTAGGTTTCAATACTATCAATTCCAGGAACGCATTCAAAACATCGCCCCGTGGAACCAGGTGAGCCCATGCCGGATCGGGGGCGGCGTGCGAAGAAGAGGAGCTGCATGAAAACCTCGCCAGGGGGTATATATACTCCTGAAACGGGAGGAGGGATTTCAGCGGATATAGAAATCGGGGTTCTTCTCCGAGAAGTGTGGGTAGAGTATAGTAAGAAAACATCTACGCATCAGGCATAGGGGTCGGCCCTGGACTTATGCCTGAATGGCCAAGAGGAGCACGAGAAAAGGAAATAAGGTGTCACTCAAATCCCATGTATATGCTGTGAATATGGCTCAGGCATAAGTCCAGGGCCGACCCCTATGCCTGATGCCCACACTTCATAAGGATGGTACTTCCGACGCAAGGGGGGATGATCATGAACTGGCGAGGAACGAGCCTGTCTAGGACCTTGTGCGGCCTGGCCACCCTGCTGCTGGCGCTGATGCTGGTGGCGGGATGCGGGGGGACCGCGGAGCCGGAGAAGGTGAGCATGCCGGGCGAATACTCCGGCTACTCGGAGCCCGTCTATACTTCCTGGGAGACCACGTCCCAATACGTTCCCATGCGCGACGGCACGAAGATAGCCGTGGACGTGTACCAGCCCGCGGGAGGGCCGCAGGAGAAACTGCCGGCCGTCCTCATCATGACGCCCTACCACCGCGCCAGCGTGGAGGATGGTGAGGTAGTGGACCTCATGACCAATCCCGAGTCTCCCTACCGCACCATCGTATCCTACGGATACGCCATCGTGTGCGCGGACATACGCGGTACCGGCGCCTCTTACGGCACGCGCTTCGGCATCTTCTCACCCATCGAGGTGCAGGACGGCAGCGACCTGGTGGACTGGATCGCGGCGCAGGACTGGTGCGACGGCAATGTAGGCATGATGGGCCAGTCCTACCTGGCCATCATCCAGTTCATGAACGCCTCGAATATGAACCCCCACCTCAAGTGCATCATCCCCCGTTACTCCGCCAACGACCTCTACGACTTCGTCTATCCCGGGGGTATCCTCGATTTTAACTTCGTGGAGGTATACGACCTGGCTATGAAGCTTCTCAACGGTAACAAGACCGCGGCTCCAGTGGATATCTATCCCAGCAAGCCCGTGGACGAGGATACCGGCGGCAGCATGCTGGCCGCGGCCACTCAGGAGCATGAGGCCAACACCGATCTGGTGGTGCTGGCCGACCAGATGACCTTCCGGGACAGCGTCGTAGATACGCCGTGGGGTATGCCTATGGGATATCCCACCGCCAGCCCCTCCGGCCACCTGGAGGAGATCGAGGAATCGGGGGTGGCCATCTACAACATGGGCGGCTGGCTCGACTGCTACTCCGCGGATACCCTGACCTTCCAGGATACGTTGAGCAACAAGAGTAAGACCCTGGTGGGCAACTACGACCACACCCAGGGCTTCGACGGGTTCGCCATCGAATGCGTGCGCTTCTTCGACCGCTACCTCAAGGGCATCGAGAACGGAATCGACGAGGAGCCGCCCTTCTACCTCTACACCACGGGCAGCGACACCTGGAATCTCTACGAGGAATGGCCCCTGGCGGATGAGGAGATGACCCCCTGGTACTTCGAGGCCGGGGGCACGCTGAGCGACTCAGCGCCCGCCGAGGAGGGCAGCGAGGAATACACCGTGGACTACACCACCAGCAGCGGCCCGCAGACCCGCTGGCTGGCCATGACCGGCGACCCCAGCGAGTACGAGGACCGTGCCGCCGAGGACGATAAATGCCTCACTTTTACCACCGCCCCCCTGCAGGCGGACCTCGAGGTGACCGGCCATCCCGTGCTGCATCTCTACGTGTCCACCACCGCCGCCGATGGCGACTTCTTCGTCTACCTGGAGGACGTAGGCGCGGACGGCTACGCGCAGTACAAGTCCGAGGGGCAGCTGCGGGCGTCCCTGCGCAAGCTGGGGCAGCGGCCATGGCTCCCCGATCTGCCGTATCACCCCAGCTTCCAGGCCGACGTACAGGAGCTGGTGCCCGGCGAGACGGTCGAGCTGGTCATCGCGCTCTTCCCCGTCTCGCACGTGTTCAAGGAGGGCCACAGCGTGCGCGTTTCGCTGGCCGGAGCGGACGTGGAGAACTTCCGCACCCCCGAGCTCTCGCCCGCGCCGGTGTGGACTGTCTCGGTGGGCGGGACCGACGCCTCCTATATCGATATGCCGATCATTCCTTGAGAGTGTGTCCGGCCCTTGGGGTCTGGCCTCAAGCCAGGCCTGGCCCCAAGGCCGGATGGAGGGGCAAATGAGCGACGAGTTTGCTGGTTTCGTGAAGAAGGCGCGGGAGATCCTAGAGGGCGACTCCGGCCTGGAGGACATAGAGGACTACCGGGAACTCCTCTGCGCCGACTGTGCCTTCTATCACCACGGTGAGGAGGAGAACGAGGAATGCGGCTGCTTCCTGCTACTCAAGGCATTGCTGGAGCGTAACGCCTTCGACCTGGAGAAGGCCCTGCGTGAGCTCGAATAACGGCGATGCGGCCGCCAAACGCTACTTGAGGCTGGGCAAGGGCTTCTTCCTCAAGAGCCTCGAGGAACCCTGCGTCTATGATACCCGGGGCGACGAGCTCTACGAACTCTCCTCCGAGGCCTTCGCGCTGCTCGCCCGCTGCGACGGGACGCACAGCATCCTGGAACTCGAACCAGAGGAAGGATTCCTCGCCTATTGCCTGGAGGAAGGGGTGCTCGAAACCCTGGACGCGCCGCGGCGGCGGCCGATCGAAGTGGGGCGGAACGAGAGGCCTTCCCTGCGCTACCTCATGGTGGAGGTGACCGACCGCTGCAACCTGCGTTGCCTGCACTGCTACCTCGGCGACGCCGGCACGACGGACCTCGCGTGGGAAACGGCGAAGCGCATTCTGGACGATTTCGACGACCTCGGCGGCCTGCGCCTCATTATCACCGGGGGGGAGCCCCTGCTCTATCCCCATTTCGACCTGCTCAACCGGGAGCTCGCGGGCAGGACCTACCGCGGCGTGCTCGTCACCAACGGCACCCTCCTGGGCGAGCGGGACCTGCGGAGCCTGAACTTCCAGGAGATACAGTTCTCGGTAGACGGGATGGAAGAAGGACACGACTACCTCAGGGGCGGGGGTTCCTTCCGCAAGGTGATGGGAGCGATGCACAGAACCCTCGACGCCGGTATCGCCGTCTCGGTGGCGACCGTCATCCATTCCCATAACCTGGAAGAGCTGGAGCGCCTGGGGGAGCTGCTCTTCGAGATGGACGTGGCATCCTGGACCCTTGAGTACCCGGTGGAGGCGGGGCGCATGGAGGGCCACCGCGAGCTCGTGCCCGCGCCCGAGGTCGCGGCTCCCCTCTTCGAGATGGAGTGGGGGGCGGGCGCGCACGAGGGCGCCGAGGGATACGCCTGCGGGGCCCACCTCGCCAACGTCGAGCCCGGGGGGCGCCTGGTGAAATGCGGATACTACCGCGAGGAGAGCGGCGGCCACACCGGTGCGGAGGGAGGCCTGCGGCGCGCCTGGCGGGAGCTGCCCAAGATGAGGATGGAAGGGGTCTGCGCGGGCTGCGACCTGCTGGCCGAATGTGGCGGAGGGTGCCGCTTCCGGGCCGAACTCATGGCCGGCGCAGGCGGCCCCGATCCGCTCATGTGCGCCCGCATGGGCAGGCCCCCAAAACATCCCGATTAACCCGGGGTCAGCCCTTCAATCTACACTACAGGGGCCAGGCCTTCGCATTCGCTACGTCTTCTTTTATATCGCACCCAGATATAACGATCGATTTATTATATATTAAGTTGATATATATTGTTATGTTAGTTATATTATATATTATGGCACGTCCATTAAGAATTCTGTTCGAAGGAGCCACATATCATATCATGTCCAAAGGAAACCTCGACGATTTCATACTTTCGGCAGGCAAGGACAAGGGATATTTCGTAAAACTCCTGGGTAAGGGGGCCGAGAAGTATCGCGTAGATGTATTTGCCTATTGCATTATGGGCAATCATTACCATTTATTAGCACGCACCCAAGAGGCTAACCTTCCGGACTTTATGCACTTCCTTCTTTCATCATACGCAAGCTACATGGCGAGAGAAGGCCGCAAGGGGCATATTTTCGCGGGAAGATACAAAGCAATCCTGATCGATACAGAGGAATACCTGCTAACGGTAAGTAAGTATATACACCTTAATCCCATAAAGACGGGCATGGTCCAAAGCCCGAGTGAATACAAGTGGTCGGGCTACAGATACTACTTCGCGAAGAGGAAGACCCCAGACTGGTTCGATAGGGAGTGGGTAAATGATTATTTTGGTCCTGGATTCCAGGGTTCACTTGATAGATACAGGGAGTTCGTCGAAATGGACATGGATAAGGAATATCCCTACCCTCAAGATAAGGTCGTTGCCCAGACAATACTTGGAGATGACAAGTTCGTCAAAGAAGTAATGAAGAAGCATAAGCCCAGTGTTACCTCTAATGAGATCGCTGGCAGGAGGCAGAGCTGGCCGGGAAAAACTGGACAGGTGCTTAAGTGGTAAACTGCTCCCGTAAGAGGAAAGGAGCAGTAAGAATGGCAAAGAGACCGAGAAGGAACCA
>QZKE01000101.1 GCA_003598015.1 Actinomycetota bacterium
ACCAACCCCCGGTTCCCGGGCTATGGGTTTTATACAGGCTATGCCCGGGCGCTGTCTGGCTATCCCTCACGGACTGTTACACCCTGTCCCTCGCTTCCTCAACTGCTTCTTATCGGACCAACCCCCGGTTCCCGGGCTATGGGTTTTATACAGGCTATGCCCGGGCATTGGCCGGGTATCACCTATGGTTGAAAACACACATGTCGGTACCCCATGATGCGGAAATCAGCGTCCGAGATAAAGCAGACTTGATGCGCTTGCAGTGTAAGGGGGCAACCGTCTCGCACCGTACTTCAGGAGAAGTTCTCCGTGATATAGACCTCGCCGTCCGGGGTCACGTAGACCCCTATGCCTTCACGGGTGAAAGGGGTCAATATGTTCTCGCGGTGGCCCTCACTTTCCATCCATCCTTCCACGGCCGAGCGTGCCAGGTCATCGAGGTCGTTGTAGATATATTCGTACACGTCGTTAGTCTCCTGGTCGTAGGTGTATGAGCGCACCACGCTGCCGAGGTACAGGTTCTCTCCACCCGTGTAGACAACGTCGCCGACGCGGGTATCCAGGTGGTAACCCGCCTTCTCATAGCGGTCCGCGAAGTCGTTTCCCTCCGGGCTGAGGTGATCGAAATAGTCCCTTTCGGCCATGTCCTTGCTGTGCGCGAAGGCGATCCTCGCGAGTGTCGGGTCCCATCGCAGGGGCTCGAGCCCGTTTTCCGCGCGTTCGGCGTTGATGAGATCGTGGATGTCGGCGGCGAGATTAGCGTTGTTGCCGGCTACGTACTCGACCCTGGACTGCAGCTCGGCCTGCAGGTCGGGCCCTTCGCCGCCGCTGGCGGTCTCACCGGCTGGGCTCGTCGCCTCCAGGCATCCCGCCGCCAGGGGCGTCGCCAGCAGGATGAGCGCCAGAAACACCGCCGGGAAGAGGGCCTTGCGGCCGAAATCCATCATCGTAAACCTCCGCGCACATTCTATCAGAAGCGGGAGAGGTGGAGGCGGGGGCGATGTCATGGACGGCCCCGGGCCGGCGGGCAACCCCGCCTTCTCTTTGTCCAACCCGCATCCTGCCGGAGGTATAATACTTGTGGCGTGGAGCCTGCGAGGAAGTACAGCCGGCATGCGCCGCGGAAGTCGCTGCCCGGCCGCCGTGAGCGATGGAAGGAGGGGTCGAGATGAGGATAGCGCTGGTGGGAGCGGGAGCCATGGGAACCATCATTGGTGCCCTGATAACCAAGGGTGGGGAGGACATCGTACTGGTGGATGTGAACGTGCCCCACGTCGAGGCGCTGAACGAAAAGGGGGCGAGGATAACAGGCCACATGGACCTCACCGTGCCGGTCAAGGCGATAACCCCGGGGGAGATGGAGGGCACCTACGACCTCGTTATCTATCTGGTGAAGACCACCTACGACGATGTTGCACTGGCGGAACTTCTCCCCTTCATCGTGGGCGACAGCGTGGTCATCACCCTGCAGAACGGGGTGCCCGAGGAGAGGGTGGCCGCGGCAGTCGGCAGGGAAAGGACCTTGGGCGGAGCCATCGGCTGGGGAGCGAACTACCTGGAACCCGGGGTCTCCGAGCTGACCAGCGAAACGGAGGTAATGACCTATGACATAGGGGAGCTGGACGGCGCGGAGACCGGTCGTATCGGGGTGGTGAAGGCCGTCTTGGACAAGGCGGGGCAGGCTACCATCACCACCAACCTGGTTGGAGTACGCTGGACCAAGCTTCTGGCCAACGTCTCCATGAGCGGCCTGGGTGCCGCTCTCAACTGCACCTATGGAGACATTTTGGACAATGACAAGGCCATTGTCGCGGCGGTTTCCATCATCGTGGAGACCATCAAGACGGCGCGTGCGCTGGGCATCTCCATGGAGCCCATGCAGGGGGTGGACCCCGGGGTGCTCATAGACGTCATCAGGGAAAGCGAGGAGAACGCACTCAACGTAATCCGCATGGTGTGGGGGCGCCACCGCGACCAGGTGGCTTCCATGCTCCAGGACCTGAGAAAGGGCATTCCCTGCGAGGTGAACACCCTCAACGGATACCTCAGCGACAAGTCGGCGCAGGCGGGCGTGCCCACCCCCGTCAACGACAAGGTGGCGGAGATCATCCGGGGGATACAGGACGGCACGTACCCGTTGAGTTTCGACAACCTGGACATGATCGAGGTATGCCCCCTGCAGGAGATTATCTGAGCGCGGCGCGTGAGGGATCGTGGCTGGAATCAAAGGAGAGAGGTAGACCACATGAACGAGGAAATGAGCCTTGAGGAGATAAGAAAGCGCATCTTCGAGCTGCTTAACGGATCGCCTTTCTACCGCCATATCGGCATGGAGGTGGTGGAGGCCGGCGAAGGCCGCGCGCGCCTGCATCTGCCGGTGAAAGAGGAACTCAAGAACCTTTATGGCATACTGCACGGGGGGGTTATCGCGGCGCTCCTGGATTCCTCCTGTTCCATCGCGGTGGGTACGCTGCTGGGCCCCGATGAGGCCGCCGTTACCATCGACCAGCGCATCAACTATATCTCCAATGTCAGGGACGGTGTCCTGTATGGTGAGGGCAAGGCTTTGCACAGGGGAAGGTATACCGGGGTGGGCCAGGCTGAGGTGAGGGACGAGGACGGCAACCTGGTGGCCGCCGGGATGACCACCCAGTTCATCATCAAGAGAGGGGAGAGCCAGGTCAGGGACGCCAAGGACCCCGTGGACGAAAGGCTGAAGGATTAGACGGAAGTCTGAAGCTTGATGCGAGGAGCGCAGAGACGAAGCAATCTCCTCCAGAGGTTGACCGTGGTCCGCATGAGATCGCTTCGCTTGCGCTTGCGATGACGGAGAAGAGATCTCGCCGTGACGAGATATGCACCGTCGCGAGGAGCCGGAGCGAAAGGGCGATCTCACTTGCGTCGGCGATGCGAGCCCTTGCGTAACGGACCGGGGGCGCGAGGATCGAGGAAGATAATGGAAGATCTCGACGCAAAGGATATGCGTAGGTACGCGGCCATGTCTCCCTTCGAGTTGGAGAAGGTGCTGGTCGCGGCAGCGCAAGATGCCGCCGGACGAGAGGGAGCACAGATGCTGCATGCGGGCAGGGGAAATCCCAATTTCCTCAACACCACGGTAAGGGAAGCGCTGTGCCACCTTCAGCTCTTCGCTACCGGCCAGGCGGACGCGAGACTGCACTCCGCGGACTTGGGCCTGTCTCCTCCCAGGGACGGGATGGCGGAGAAACTGAGACGATATCTGGAATCCAACAGAGACAGCAGGGGAGCCGCTTTCCTGGACCGGGCCATCACGTTCGCGCACGAGCGTTTCAAGCTCGCCCCCGAAGAGTTCGTTTACGAACTTGCGGACGCGGCCCTGGGCGATCACTACCCGTCGCCTCCCAGGATCTTCCCGCTGAGCGAGGTCATCGTAAACGCCTTTCTGAGCCGGGTTCACTGCCCCGGGCACAAGCCGGCTGCGGGCAAGTTCGATCTCTTCGCCACCGAAGGAGCGACGGGGGCGATGATCTACGTATTCAATTCACTCAAGGAGAACATGGTCTTGAACGCCGGCGACCATATAGCCATCGTAACCCCTATCTTCCCTCCCTACCTGGAGATACCGGAGCTCAGGGACTACAACCTGGTGGAGGTGCGCATAGCGCAGGACGAGGACCTTGACTGGCAGGTCCCCGACCGGGAAATGGAGAAGCTTGAAGATCCCCGCATAAAGGCGATGTTCATGGTCCATCCCACCAACCCGACTTCGGTCAAGCTGAAATGGGAGACCCTGGAAAAACTCGCGCAGCTGGTCGAGACGGGAAGGAAAGACCTGATCGTTCTAACCGATACCGTTTATGCGACCTTCGTGGAAGATTTTCATTCCGTGGTGGAGGTGATCCCGAGGAACACCATCGCCGCCTACTCGTATTCGAAGTTTTTCGGCGTCACCGGTTGGCGGCTGGGCGTGGTAATGCTGCACGAGGAGAATGTCGTAGATGAGCTGATATCCCGCCTCCCTGCCTGGAAGAAAGCGGAACTTGACGAGAGATACAAGATCGAGACGACCGAGCCGCAGAAGATCAAGTTCATCGACCGCCTGGAGATAGACAGCCGAAACGTGGCGCTCGCCCATACCGGAGGCGTCTCGGGACCCCAGCATGCCATCATTGCCCTGTTCTCGCTCTTCTACCTGATGGACGAAGATCTTGCGTACCAGAAGGCGGTACACGACATCCTGGAGAGGCGCATGGAAATCCTCTACGGCAACCTGAACCTGGCATGCAGGCATGGGGCGGAGCATACCTGCTACTACAGCCTGATAGATGTCGAGAGGTTGGCCCGGGCGGACTACGGGGACGATTTCGCCCATTGGCTGACGGACAACGCTTCGATGATCGAGTTCCTCTTCAAACTGGCCGGGGAGAAGTACACGGTGTGCCTGCCGGGAGAGGGCTTCGGAGCTCCCAGGTGGTCGCTGCGGGTGTCGCTGGCGAATCTCGAGGACGGCGACTACCTCACACTGGGAGAGAACATAAACGATGTGATGACGGGATACTATCGGGCCTGGCGGGGATAGGGCGCCTTTCGACGTTCGCTGGCGGAAAGGAACGGTTATTAAAGGAGGTTCTACTCCGAGAAGTGCGGGTAGAGTATAGTGAGAAACATCGTCAGGCATAGGGGTCGGCCCTGGACTTATGCCTGAAACAGCCAGGAGGAACAGGAGGAAAAAGTGTGGCGTCACCCAACCCCCCATGTATATATGCTTGGCATATGGCTCAGGCATAAGTCCAGGGCCGACCCCTATGCCTGACTTCTCGGAGAAAACCTTGCTGCGGGATAAGGGGGTAACGGAGATGCGGGACTTCAATGGAAAAGTTGTGGTGGTCACCGGGGCGGCCAGCGGCATCGGCAGGGAGATGGCCCTGGCCTTTGCCGAACGGGGAGCGCGGCTGGCTCTCGCCGATATCGATGGCGATGGCCTGGAGGGGGTAAGGCGGGAGCTGGAGGCACGGGGCAATGCCGTCTATACGCAGATCGTCGACGTCTGCATGGCAGCGGAAGTGGAGGACCTCTGTGCCAGCATCTACAGGGAGATGGGAAGGGTCGACATCCTCTGCAACAACGCGGGCGTGGCGGTGGGTGGCTGGATGGAGGACGTGTCCATCGACGACTGGAAGTGGCAACTCGGCCCCAACCTGTGGGGGGTTATCTACGGATGCCATTATTTCTACCCCCGCATGATCGCGCAGGGGGGAGGCGGACATATCGTCAACACCGCATCCGGAGCCGGGCTGGTGCCCCTCCCCATAACCGTTGCCTACAACACCACCAAGTTCGCCGTGGTGGGCTTCTCCGAGACCCTGCGCGCCGAGGCCGCTCTGCACGGCATCGGGGTTTCCGCGGTGTGCCCGGGCTTCGTCGCCACCAACGTGGTGAGCAATGCGAGGATCGTTTCAAGGACGCAGCGCTCCTCGCCCGAGGAGCTGAAGCAGCGGTTCATCCGTTTCTTCGAGCGGCGCAACTATACCCCGGACAAGGTGGCGGCCGCGGTCGTGAAAGGGGTGGAGCGCAACCGGAGCGTAATCGTGATGGGGCCCGAGACCAGGCTGGGTGACTTATCCATGCGCTTGAGCCGCGGTCTCGTGATCAAGGTGATGGAGCAGGCGGTCCGCCTGATGAAGAGATACGTTTGATCTGGAAGAGAGCGGAGAGTGGAGAACGTGGGAGGTGCGGGAACGGGCGGGTGGAGAAGGCGAAGGCCGCGGCGTACCCCCCGCTTCCTGCCCGAGGCACCCGGGAACCGTCATGAGCTTGCGTTCCCATACGACGGGAAGAGGAGTGAAAAATGCCTGGGATAAAGGATTTCGCGGGGAAGGTCGTGGCGGTAACGGGCGCCGCCAACGGCATAGGCAGGGAGATGGCCAGGGCCTTCGCGCGGCGCGGGGCCCGGCTCGTCCTCGCGGATATAGATGAGGCTGGCCTGTTCACCGTGGAGGAAGAGCTCGAAGAGGCGGGAGTAACCGTCTACGCGCAGCCAGTCGACGTCTCGCTGGCCGCGGAAGTGGAGGCCTTCTGCGAGAACGTCTATCGCGAAATGGGGCGGGTCGACGTCCTGTGTAACAACGCGGGCGTGGCTGTGGCCGGGGATTTCGAGGCGATGTCCCGCGAGGACCTCGCGCGCGTGGTGGACGTCAACCTCTGGGGGGTCATCCACGGCTGCCACTACTTCTACCCGCGCATGATCGCGCAGGGGGGAGGCGGACACATAGTGAACACGGCTTCCGCGGGCGGCCTGGCGCCCTTCATGGCCCTTGCCATCTATTGCTGTACGAAGTACGGCGTTGTCGGACTCTCCGAGACGCTGAGGGCGGAGGCAGCCCCGCATGGTATCGAGGTCAGCGTGATATGCCCCGGGGTCATCGCCACCGACATCGTATTGAGAAGCAGTATAAGGTCCTGCACGACCAGGTCCAGCCCGGAGAGGCTGGTGGAGATCACGGACAGGGTGCTGAAACTCCGCGGCTATACTCCTGACCGGGTGGCAGCCGCGGCGGTTCGTGCGGTGGAGAGGAACCGCGCGGTTGTCAGGGTGACTCCGGAGGCCTACCTCACCGACTGGGCGCACAGGATAAGCCGCCGGGCCTTCGACTTCGCCACGACGAACGCGGCACGCCTGGCGAGAAAGGTATTATAAGCATAGTCGGATGCTTGTTAAAAAGTCGTTGCGGGCGATGGAGAAAGGGGAGGGGCATGAAGGATTTTGCCGCAAAGACCGTGGTGGTCACGGGCGCCGCCAGCGGCATCGGCCGGGAGATAGCCCTGGCCTTCGCGCGCCGGGGGGCGAGGCTGGCCGTGGGGGATATCAACGAGGCGGGTCTTCAGGAAGTAAGGAAAGAGCTGGAGGGATTGGGAGCCGAACCCCACGTGAGTACGGTCGACGTCTCCGATGCGGAGAGGGTCGCAGAATGGTGTGATGAGGTCTACACCGTGTTGGGACGGGTGGACGTGTTGTGCAACAATGCCGGCATCGGTATGGGTGGGCGCTTCGAGGACGTCACCATGGAGGACTGGAAGTGGATAGTCGGCGTCAACCTCTGGGGCGTCGTCCACGGGTGCCACTTCTTCTATCCGCGCATGATCGCGCAGGGGGGAGGCGGGCATATAGTGAACACCGCCTCCGGCGCGGGCCTGGCGCCCCTTCCGCTCATGACCGCCTACTGCTGTACCAAATATGCCGTGGTCGGTCTCTCCGAGACGCTGCGGGCGGAGGCCGCCCTGCACGGCATCGGGGTCTCGGCCATCTGCCCGGGCATCGTGGATACACCTATCACGCGGTCGGCCAAGCTCTGCTCGGGGACGGACCGCTCCACGCCGCAGGAGCTGCAGGAGAGGATCGTGCGCATCTACGGTCGCCGCGGCTATACGCCGGACCGCGTGGCGGCGGCGGTGGTCAAGGCGGTGGAGAGGAACAGGGGAGTGGTGCCGGTATGCCCCGAAACCTACGTGGGGGACTGGCTGCACCGGGCGAGCAGGAAGCTCAACGATATCAACCTGGCGCGCTCCGTGAAGATGTTCCTGAAATACCTCTAAGAAATGGTTTGTAGTCTGGAGCTTGTCGCGGGCGATGGAGAAAGGAAGGGCGTGGAGGATTTCACTGCAAAGGCCGTGGTGGTCACCGGGGCTGCCAGCGGCATAGGCCGGGAGATAGCCCTGGCCTTCGCGCGCCGGGGGGCGCGGCTGGCGCTCGCGGATATCAACGAGGCGGGTCTGCGTGGGACGAGCGATGAGCTGGGAGGCATTGGCAGTCAGGTCTGTGCGCAGGTAGTGGACATATCACGGGCGGAAGAGGTAGGCGCCTTCTGCGACGCCGTTTACGGGGAGATGGGCAGCGTGGACATCCTCTGCAACAACGCCGGGGTGGCGGTGGGTGGCGAACTCCAGGACATCGGCCTGAAAGACTGGGATTGGATAGTCGGCGTGAACCTCCAGGGTGTCATCAACGGCTGCCACTTCTTCTACCCGCGCATGATCGCGCAGGGGAGAGGCGGGCATATAGTGAACGTAGCGTCCGGGTTGGGACTCATTCCGGCCCCCGGCTCTATTCCATACGTAACCACGAAACATGGTGTCGTGGGCTTATCGGAGACCCTGCGCGCCGAGGCCGCGCTGCACGGTATCGGGGTGAGCGTTGTCTGTCCGGGCTTTATCCTCACCGGCATCTACCGTGATGCCAGGCAGTGTACCCCCCCGGTCACGGGTACCCGGGAGGAGGGTGTAGCGGACACGGAGCGGAGGCTGGCGAAAAGGAAGTATAGCGCTGCCTCGGTGGCGGAAGCGGTTATAGCGGCAGTGGAGAAGAACAGGGGCGTGGTACGGGTCTGCCCCGAGACCTATGCCGGCGATATCCTGCACCGCCTGAACAGGAGATTATACGGCTTTCTCATGGCCGGCGCCATGGCCAGGGGCAAGCGCGGCGTGGGGGAATCCGCTACTACTTGATTGAAATGCGACAAGAAGGCGCCAGGCGTTGACAAATTAATTTAATACCGTTAAATTAATACAGGTAAATCAATTCATGCAATGGTTCGGCCGAAGGGAGGCTGCCGATGCCCAGGCCCGAGAGGAGCAGCGAGGAGATCGGGGCGGTGCGGGAGGAAATCATCGGCTGCGCCATGGACATCCTGGTCGAGGAGGGTTACTCCAACCTGTCCATGGCCAAGATCGGCGCGAGGATGAACATGACCGCAGCCAACGTCTATAACTATTTCACCAACAAGGAGCATATCTTTCTGGAGATCCACGACCGGGCTTTCCAGTTTCTCTACGAGTCGCTGAAGTCCGCGGTGGATCCCCGGGAGGATCCGAGGGCCAAGGTGAGAGCGCTAATCGAGACCTATGTCGAGTTCGGGATAAGGCACAGCCGCCACTACGAGATCATGTTCTGCGTCCGTACCCCGAAATATAGCGATTACGAGGGGACGATGCTGGAGAAGATCGTAATGGACGCCAAGCGCGTCTCGCTGCAGGCGTTCGACCTCGCCGTGCAGACAGTGGAGGAGGCCCTTGCCTCACTACCGGGCATGCGCGCGGAAGATGCCAGGATGCTGACCGTTCAGACCTGGAGCATGCTGCACGGCCTGGTTTCGCTCTATAACAACAGGACTCTGGTGGAAGCGGTGGAGAATCCCGAGGAGATCATCGCGGAGATCCTGGGTCAGGCACTGCGACCCTGGGGTTGGGACCTGGAGGGAGAGGCGGCGAAGATGGAGATATCTTTCGCGAAGGAGGAGGAAGGACATGGCATATAGAGGGTTTGTTCCGGGGCGCTTCCCGACGGCCGATCTTAAGCGCTCGCGCATTCTGGAGATATCCCCGGATATCACCATGATCGAGGGCTATATCTCCGACGATTTCTTCTTCAAACCCCCGTCCTGCAACTGTTTCGTGCTGCGCGACGGGGATATGGTGCTGCTGGTGGACACCGGCACCTACCCCTTCTACCGCCGCGCTATCCTGGATGTTCTCGACAGGCATCGCAGGGACGGCGCGAAGCGGCTGGTGCTCATGCTCACCCAGGGGCATTTCGACCACGTCGCCAACAACGACGTGATCCTGGAGGCGGGATACGGCGACGTACGCTTCCTCCTTCCCGAGGTGGAGTTGCCCGTCATCGATCTCTTCCACCACTGGATGGGGGATTTCGAGGCCATGACGGAATACTACAACCCCTATCGCGAGTTCCCTATGGTCTTTCCCACCGCGGTCATCGGCCTGACCGGCAGGATGTCGGCGAGGCTTGCCCGTTCCCTGCTCTCGAGCAGCTGCAGGATGCTCTTCCGCGGCATACAGAACCTGGCGGACCGCGCGGAGATCCTGCGCCTCGACGAGCGCGTGGAGTGGGGTTTCGGAGACGTGGTTTTCAAGGGATGGGAGGTGGGCCGCTTCCTCGCCGTGCACGACGCCACGCATAGCCCGGGCCATCTCTCCTTCTACGACCCGCAGGACAAGGTCTTCCTCACCGGAGACGCCACCCTGGAGATCAACCCCGCTTTTTTCGACAGCAGCCTGGAGACCTGCATCGAGATGATGGGCCGCTTCAGGCGCTTCGCCGAGCTGGGCTACGTGGAGACCGCTACCGATGCCCACCGCAGCAGTATCTGGGCGCAGGAGCTGGCCACTGCCTTCGACTACAACCCCATCCATCCCCTGCAAGCGGTGGACGCGGCGCACGGCGGGGATGAATGCGCTGCGCTATACGGTTTTTTCGAGGAATACTACGCCGCGCTGAAGCGGGAAGTCATGAGCGCGCTCACCCGGCTCCGCGAGGCCACCGTGCCGGAGATGGTCGAGGAGTTCGAGGGTTCGCGTGACCCGAACGCGCGCTTCAAGACCACCCTGGCCTTCCCCCGCGTCCCGTCACGCGTCGACGTCATGGTCGCCAACGTCATGAAGGAGAACGGGATCCAGCGCCGGCGCGAGGGGGAACGCATAGTCTTCAGCGCCTGACCCCACCCCTTTCACGGGGTGATATAGTAGAGCCATAATCCATCGACCATATGTCGGAGTCGACCGGGTGCGGTCGGCGAGCCAAAGTGGGGTGAAATGATGAAAATCTCCGGTAACGATGTGCTGGCGCGTTCCCTTATTGCCGGAGGGACACGCTTCGCGGTCGGCAGGGACGGGGGCGCATTGGGCCCCGCATTCGCTTCCTTGAGCGCCGCGGAGGGGGTCACGGCCATCACCCCCCTGGGAGATATTGCAGGCTCCTTCATGGCCTACGGCAACACTTACTACTCCTTCGTCCCCGCGGTGATCCTGGCCTCGACCCCGGCGGAGGCCACCAACGCCCTCACCGGCGTGGGGACCGCCTGGGCGGACAAGGTACCGGTTTTCATCATCACCGTCTGCCCGGAGACGCGGCTGGGGGGGAGCCTCCCCGGTCTCACCCACAGGCGCACCTTCGCGCCCTTCAGCAAGTGGAGCGAGACGGTAACCTCCCTGGAGGATATTCCCAGGCTGGTGGGGCAGGCCCTCCGCGAGGCCATGAGCGGCTGCCATGGCCCGGTACACCTGGACATCCCCGGAGTGCTGCTTGCCGCGGAGGCGGAGTTCGTGCCGGAGGAACTGGAGGATTTCGTCACGCGCGGACTTGGGTCCCGCGAGGTCGCCACCATCACCGGGGACCCGGAACTGATCCGCGCCGGTCTGCGTGCCCTCATGTCCGCGCAGCGGCCCCTGATCATCTCCGGGGGTGGCGTGACGCACGCCGAAGCCTGGGAGGAGATGGACCGGCTGGTGCGCCTCCTGGAGGTACCGGCCTCGACCTCCATGGCGGGGGAGGGCACGGTATATGATGATAACCCCTGCTATATCGGGGGTCCGAGCTACGTGGGGGGAGAGGCATTCCACCGCGCCATAAAGAGGGCGGATTGCGTGCTGGCGGTGGGCGCGACCCTGGGGGGGCTGGAGGGATTCGGCCAGCCTCCGCTCTGGAACGCGGATATCCGCTTCATCCAGGTGGACATCGACCCCGTCAATATCTGCCTGAACATTGCGGTGGATATATCCATCCTGGGAGATGCACGGGAGGTGCTCCGGGATATGCTGGAGCTGGTGGAAAGCGGCGAGGTGGCTCCCAATCCCTCCCACAGGCCGTGGCTGGAGCATCTCCTGGCGGTGAAGAAGCGCTGGAGGTCTCGGGTGGAGGACGAGGCTAACGATGCGTGGCCCATCATCCACCAGGGCTACCTGGCGAGAACCATCCGGGAGGCCTGCGAACCCGACACCTTCATGATGATCGACGGCGGCAACACCGCCCTGTGGGCCGGCATGTTCTGCATGAACCACAGGCCCAAGAGCGCGGTCTTCCCGGCGGGCATGGGAACCCTGGGATGCGGCATACCCGCGGCCATGGGCATCAAGGCCGCCGCGCCGGAGAGGCCCCTGGTCCTCATCCAGGGAGACGGATCCTTCCTCTACAATGTGCAGGAGCTGGCCACGGCGCGCCGTCTGGGCATGGACTTCGTGGTGGTCATCTTCAACGACGGGTGCTGGAATATGATCAAGGGAGCGCAGGACATGCTCTTCGGCGGCCGGCGCGTGGGGGCGATGCTAGGCGATGTCGATTACGCCGCCATAGCCCGCGGCTTCGGCTGCTACGGCAGGAGGGTGGAGAAGGCCGCGGATATCGTGCCCGCCTTCCGCGAGGCGCGTTCCTCAGGCCTGCCCGCCGTCGTGGATGTGCTGGTGGATCCGGATACCTTCCCCGAGACCCTGACCAGCTTCGCCCTGGGTGAGTTCGAGGGCGTGAGCGTGAACCCGCTGCGGGCGCTGGGCATCCCCAGGATGAAGCTGGACCGGCGTCTCCTCAACCGGGCGAAGTACGCCATCAACGTCGTCCTGGACAAGGACCTGGAGTAAGGGGGTGATGGACATGCAGGTATTGACGGGTGGAGACCTGGTGGCCAAGACCCTTGCCCAGGAAGGGGTGGAGTACTTCATCGGCGTGCTGGGCGGGCAGATCCTGCCCCTCTTCGATGCCGTGGACCGGGAGCCCGGCCTGGAGTTGCTGGTCCCCCGCAACGAGGCGGCGGGGGCCATGATGGCCGACGGCTACGCCCGTGCCTCGGGCAAGGTGGCGGCGGTCATCTCCACCGTCGGCGCGGGTGCCATCTACTCGGTGGCGGGGACTGCCAACGCCTGGGGGGACCACGTACCCCTCTTCTCCATCTCACCCCAGGTACAGACCTGGAAGATGTATCCCGCCCAGGAGTCGCTGCAGGGCTGCTACCAGGCGGACATGCTGGCCGGTGTGACCCGCTGGAACTGCACCGCCTATAACTGGAAGCGCATTCCCCGCCTGGTGCAGCGGGCTCTACGCGAAGCCCTCTCGGGCGAGAAGGGACCGGTGCACATGGACATCCCGGTGGACGTCTTTTACGAATACCACGCGGTGACGGGCAAGCGCATGAGAAGGCTGATGCCCCCGCCCGGCAGCAGCCGCTTCTCCGGCAGCTATCTTCCCGAACGGGAATCACTGCGCGATGCCCTGGACATCCTGGAGGGCGCGGAGAGGCCGGTGGTGGTGGCGGGTCTGAGCGTGCTCCGCGAGTCGGCCTGGGATGCCCTGGCCTCCCTGGCGGAAAGGCTTTCCTCCCCAGTTGCCCTCACACCCGCGGCCCTCTCGGCCGTGCAGGCGGAAGACCCCACCTACATCGGCATACTGGAACACCCGGCACTCGGCAACCTGCCGGAGACCCTCGGGCAGGCGGACGTCATGCTGATGATCGGGTCTACATTGGCAGAGCAGGAGCAGGTTATGGGAGCCTTGGACCCCTCCCGGACCAGGATCATCCAGACCTCGTCCGAGCCGGAGCTGCTGGGCGCTCTCGGAGGCGTGGACGCGGCCCTGGCAGGTGACGCCGCTTCCATCTCGGGGGCACTGCGTATGGGCATCACCGGCGATTCCTCCGTCCGGGACGGATGGTTGAAAGCCTGCAGAAAATCATTTGAAGAAGCGCTGGAGAGCGCCAGGGAGGACGCAAGGGGCGAGGGGCCGGGAGCGGCCGTGAACGCCCTGGGCGAGACGGTACGGCCACAGGACCTCATGGTGCTGGATGGAAAACATGCATACTATTGGGGCTCACTGCTCTGCCCCGCCGGCGGTGCCAACACACGCCACCAGTCCTGGGGAATGCGGGGAGTGGGCTATGGCCTACCCATGGCCATGGGCGTCAAGCTCGCCCGGCCCCGCGAGCGGGTCTTCGCCCTCTGTGACAGCGACGCCCTCCTTCACCACGTCCAGGAGCTGGATACCGCGAGAAGGGAGGGGATCGGGGTTATCGTATGCGTGGTGGGCGAGGGATTCGCGTGGAAGGAAGTCGCCGAGGGATTCGGTATCAGCGGTTTCGAGGTCACCGGCCCCGCGGAGCTCATGGTCGCCCTGGAGAAGGCGGAGGAATCCGGCTCGGCCGTACTCCTCGACATGACACGGTACGGAAGTTAAGAAAGGCAGTTCTTCTTCATAAAGTACCGTCAGACCCAGGCCCGACCCGAGGCTCGACCCTGGACCTGTCTCAGGTAATGGGATGTGGGGCCAGGTCTTGTCATTTCGCCGCGAACCCTTCAAAAGAGAAGAGACCTGCGGTAGGCGAAACGCAATACCTGACCCACACCCTACGGGGAAAAGAACGCAT
>QZKE01000023.1 GCA_003598015.1 Actinomycetota bacterium
CGGTGATAGAGCGAAAAGAGCAGGGCTAGCTGCCCGCCGTATTCCGTCTCGCCGTTGAGGAAGACCCGCTCGTTGGGGATGAAGACGTCGTCGAAGATGGTCAGGGATTCGATCTCGCCCTTGCCGGATAGCGCCGTCGCCACCTCGGGTACGCGGTCGCGATACCTGGCGCCGCGGCAGACCAGCTTCACGCCCGGCCAGTCGCCGGGGATGCCGAAGGCCACCGCCCAGTCCCCTTCCTCGGGGGTGAGAAAACGGGTGGGGGTCACGATGATCTCGTTGGCCAGGGGCGCGAAGGAATTATGGGCCTTGGCCCCGCGCACCACGATGCCGTCTTTGCGCCTCTCTACGACACGCAGGTAGAGGTCGGGGTCGGTCTGTTCGTGCGGCCTCCTTTTGCGGTGTCCCTTGACGTCGGTCTGGGCGCAGCAACCCACGATATCGTTCGCCTGCCAGTACTTGAGATACTCCAGGAAACGCTGGTGATAATCCGTGCCATGGACCTGGTCGCACTGGTAGGTGATGACCGAGAGAGAGTTCATGGCGTCGATGCCCATGCAGCGGGCGATGCAGCCCCCCACCAGGCGGCAGGCCATGCGCGTCATCTCCTGCTTGGCCAGCAGGTCCTCCACGCTCTGGTGGATGTGACAGAAACGGCTGATGGTCTCGCCGTTGAGATGGGACTTGGCCGTGGTCAGGTTCTGTACCTCCTTGGCGTGGGCCAACTCGATGGTCAGGTCCATGATATCCGTGCCCGGAAGTTTGTCCCTTCCCAGCACTTCGCCTCCCATATATACGTTGGGCTTCATGGCTTTCAAGCTCTCGTGATACTCGTCGACTGTGCGTATCATTGCACTCCCCTCCAAAATAAGATTTCAGGAACTTGCCTGTTTAGTATAGATAAATTACAATATTGATGTCAAATTAAAAGTCAACCTATGAAAAGTGGGCTAATTTATGGAGAATGACTACAAATCAAAGGATAAATTCTCAAGCATCATTGATGCGGCCCTCAAGGTATTCGGAGAGAAGGGCTACTACAATGCCACCATCTCCGAGATTGCGCGCACGGCCGGAGTATCCGAAGCGACCATCTACGAATACTTCGGCAGCAAGGAGGACCTGCTCTTCGCCATCCCGGGAGAGATAACCAGCCAGGCGGTGGATTTTCTGGAGAGCATGAACGCCTATATCAAGGGAGCGGAGAACAAGATAAGGGCGATCTCCTACGGTTACTTCAACCTCTATAGGGACAACCCAGACTACTCGTCCCTCGTCCTCCTGGACCTCAAACACAACCGTAAATTCATGGAGGCCGAAGGGTACAAGGCGGTGCAGAGGTCGGCCGGCTTCATGCTCAATGCCATCCAGGAGGGAAAGGAATCGGGGGAGTTCAGGGAGGATATAGATCCCTACCTGGTGCGCTCCATGATCCTCGGGACCATCGAACATTTCTTTTTCCGCTGGCATCTCAAGGGCAGGAAGGATGAGATCGGCGACTTCATCGATCCCATGCTGGACGTCATCATCGGCGGGATAAGGAATGAGCTGGAACCCCGCTCATACCAGATCAACATCACCCTCCCACCCGCATCCACCGCATAACGGGGCCAGCCCCGGACCTGGGACAATGAATGGCGGGGGCTTTGCGTCAAAGCGCGCGGTATATTACTGCGGCGTCACAACGGCCGAGGGACTGTTCCGGGCTTTCGCCATCGCCGCCAACCTGTAGACCAGGCCCGTGGCGACCACCCCGGCATAGACGATGAAGAGGATCTTCAGCGGTACCTCGCTGCGCACATCGTAGCCCAGGACCAATCCGTGGACGAGCACCGCGGCGAACACCAGGTAATTCAGGCGGTGTATCCAACGCCAGGTACTTCTCATACGGCGGCGGGCAAGAGCGGTGGTGATTGCCGCGGTGAGCACCGCCAGCACGATAGGTCCGATGTAGACCGCGCCGGTCCTGTAGCCGGCTATACCGTAAACCAGCGCGATTATCCCGTGTGCCAGGGCCAGAGAGAACCCGGCCAGACCGGTGGCGACGTGAATGCGCTGCAGGCTGCGCGCTTTGAAGACGCGGTTGAAGAAGGGGCGAAAGGCGCCGGTTACGATGTTCAGGAAGATAAGGGTGAAGGCCTCGAGCGCCGCTATGCGCAGCGCCGTCCAGGTCGCATCGAGTGATGCGGTGCCCGATAAGGCTAAGAGCACCGGCGGTATGGCCAGCGTTCCCAGAGCGAGGGCTATCGAGATGATCTGAAGCGACAAACGGACCGTGCCGGCGTAAGCTTTTCTTCCCATAGCCATTCTGCGGGTGTTTATTGGGATAAGGTGCCCACGACCGGCATGGCCTCGACGAGGGTGCGCATGTTTGCGGGGGCCTGCTCTAGGATGCCGGAGAGATCCTTTCCCGCGGCCGCGTCGAGGTTGCAGGGAGAGTGGTCGCCCTCCGGCCACTGAGCGGAACCGGAAACGTCGTAGACCACGCCGCCGGCCGCCACGTAGGCAGGCCGGCCGTCCTTGCCGTCGAACTCCGCCAGCTCGGCCAGGGTGAAAGTGCGGCCTCCGGCATCCGGTTCCTCCACCGCTCCGTTCTTGTCCGTCTTGCCGGCGTCGGCGGGTGTCGTTTCGGACCCGTCTCCTCCGCAGCCGGTGAACAAGACGGCCAGCAGGGCCAGCATGGCTAGCAGTACCATCAACCTCTTCATCATCGTTGCCCCCTCACATCATTCCTCAGGCCCGGCGAAACCGCGCTTCCCATCTATTCTTGCCTCGTTACATGCCGCTTAAACCGAACCAGGCGTCCCACCTCCGTGACCAGGGAAGAAGGTGTTTGCGTGCTGGCGTGGAAGAAGAGTGTGTGGCGGCACGCTTGCAAGAGGGGGCGATGGGCATTGTGCCTGATGCAGAACGAGATGAGCTGTAAAGAGTGCCCGTTCATTTCCTGTAACAACCATCCGCAATTCTACATGGCCCTGTTATGCGCCATGCGGGTGTACGAAAAACCGAAAAAGGCGTCCACCGGGACGGAGTGAGGCATAGGGGTCGGCCCTGGACTTATGCCTGAGCCATATGTCCAGCATATATAAATTGGGATTTGAGTGACGCCACACTTCTTTCCTCCTGCTCCTCCTGGCTGTTTCAGGCATAAGTCCAGGGCCGACCCCTATGCCTGACGCCCACACTTCTCGGAGAAGAACCGCACTTATTACCATGTTGTTGGCGGGAAAGCCGCGATTCTCCGGGTTTTCAGTACAAGCCATTGAAAGATCCCCCGCCGCTATCGAGCCCTCCCCCCGGACCATCGTTTAAGCCCCGTGACTGAGGGTAGAATCTAGAGAGAAAAGTCGTAGCATGACGCTGAAGCCGATGGGGGTGGTCGCGTGGATGAGCGCAGCGAAGAGCGCGAGAATATGCTGGAGCTTCAAGACCTCGCGGTGTCGGTCGAGGGCAAGGAGATCTTGAGCGGCGTCGATCTCGAGATAGGTTACGGGGAGACCCACGTCCTCTTCGGGCCCAACGGTTCCGGGAAGACCACGCTGCTCATGGCGCTGATGGGGTTCCCGCGCTACCGTATCACGCGCGGCCGCATTCTATTCTGCGGGGAGGATGTCACCACGCTTCCACCCGACGCAAGGGCCAGGCGCGGCATGGGTATCATGTTCCAGCGTCCGCCGACGGTAAGGGGCGTTTCCCTGCAGCAGATGGTGAGCATCTGCTCCAGGGATGACCTCGACATGAAGTCGCTTGCCGGAGACATGAACCTGGACGGATTCCTGACCCGGGATGTGAATTACGGTTTCTCGGGCGGTGAGATCAAGCGTTCCGAACTCCTGCAACTCCAGGCCCAGGGCCCGGACCTGGTCCTGCTGGACGAACCGGAGTCGGGGGTGGACATGGAGAACCTCCAGCTGGTCGGCAAGGCGATTCGCAGGCTACTGCAGAAGGACCTGGTGAGGAAGCGCAGTAAGAGCGGCCTGATCATAACCCACACCGGTTATATCCTGGATTACGTCGAGGCGGACCACGGCCACGTCCTGTGCGAGGGCGCCATCGTATGCTCCGGCAACCCCAGGGAGCAACTGGAGGGCATACGCCGTTACGGCTTCGAGGAGTGTGCGACGTGTACGCGCTAGAGGAGATCAGGGAGAGGGCGCGGGCGGCCGCGGAGAAACCAGCTCTCTACGGCAGTGACCTGGATCTGTGCACATATACCGGCGAGGCAGGCGAGTGTGCGTACGTCGAGTCGCTGGAGGAGCTCGAGGATCTGGAGGACGAGGAACTGGCCAGGGCTGGAGTGGAAAAAAGCGGCAGGGAGCGCTCGGGCTCCTTCGTACAGATCGACGGAACGGTGGTGCACAGCAAGGCCCTCGAGAAAGGGCTGGAGATACTCGGCAGCCGGGAGGCGCTGGAGAGATACGACTGGCTGTGGGACTATTACTGGAACGCCGTCGCGGTGGACGCGGACAAGTACACGGCGGACGTGGAGCTCAATCCCTACGAGGGGTATTTCATGCGAGCCATGCCCGGTTCGCGTACCATCTATCCCCTGCAGGCCTGCCTGTATATCCGGGAGCCGCGCTTCGTGCAGAGGGTGCATAACATCATCATCGCCGAGGAGGGATCGGAGCTGCACATCATCACCGGATGCGCCAGCAAGCACGAGATCGAGATGGGGCTGCACCTGGGGGTCTCAGAGTTCTACGTCAAGAAGAACGCCAGGATCACCTTCACCATGGTGCACAACTGGGCGGAGGGCATGGACGTGAGGCCGCGCAGCGCCGTGGTCGTGGAGGAGGGGGGGCTGTTCATGTCCAACTACATCGCCATGGAGGCGGTGCGCAGCCTCCAGACCTATCCCACCGCCCGCCTGGTGGGTGAGGGCGCGACGGCGCGCTTCAATTCCGTCCTGGTGGCCCAGCCGGGGAGCGAGCTGGACGTGGGCTCGCGCGTGGTGCTGAGCGCGCCGGGGTGCAGCGCCGAGATCGTCTCGCGTGCCATCACCAAGGGCGGGGATATAGTAGCCCGCGGCCACCTCAAGGGGGAGGTCGGGGGGATAAAGGCCCACCTGGAATGCCACGGCCTCATACTCGAGAAGGGAGCCTCCATCTTCGCCGTTCCCGAGCTCGAGGGGGGCGATCCCGACGTGGACATGTCCCACGAGGCGGCGGTGGGCAAGATCGCCCAGGAAGAGGTGGAATATCTCATGGCCCGCGGCTTGAGCAAGGAGGAGGCCACGGCCACCATCGTACGCGGCTTTCTCAACGTGAAGATAGAGGGACTCCCGCCCCTGCTGGAGCGCGAGATGCACAAGATGATGGAGCTCTCCGAACAGAAGGCCCTCTGATACGCTCGCGCTCGCTCTGGAGCCAGGCCCGGAACGTGCCCCTCCGCGCGATTTCGGGTAGACTCGGCCTATGGGATTATTTGATTTCTTCCGCAAGAGGCCGGACGACCAGTCGGTTGTTTTCGCCGGGGACCGCATCGAGGCGGAACTGGTCATGCGCATACTGCAGGAGGAGGGCTTCCACCCGCGGGAATGGGCCGATCTGCCCACCCCCACCTATGCCGGGCCGATAGGGATGGCGCGCATCGTCGTACCTCCCGGGGAAGGCGAGGCGGCAAAGGCCCTGCTCGCATCTCTTGCCGATGGCTGCGAGACGGAGGATGCGGAGGGAGAAGACGTGGAATGAAGCGCCGCGGCGGCGATCTCCCCCTCGCCGCGGGGCCCGGTTTCCCGCTTGCGGTATGAAGCCGATGGCTCCGCGGGTACACATTCCCGCCTGACCCGCTCCCTGCCGCTTCCGGTATGTCTCAACGCCCGTATGTCGATACCAGGAACCCCTGCGAGCATTTCGACCGTCGCAGTAATGTCGAGAAAAAGCCGTTCGTTACAGAAAATGGAAACCGCGGAGGGGAACGGCGGATCGGGGAAGATAGCGTTGGGAGCTAATAGCGAACGGCGAGTATGTCGATACATGTCATTAGGCGACGTATGCCGCTATGTTATATTAAAAACGAGAACGGCGCCCTTGGGGCACGAAGAAAGGCGGTAAGGATTGCGGAAGATGATCTTGATCCTGGCTGTCGTCTTGCTGCTCGCGGGAGGTGCCGCTCTGGCTGCATGGAGGATAGCTGACAGCGGCGCGGAAGAAGAGAGCCAGCAGACAATGGTGGGGAACGCGTCCTTCCAGTCGCAACTCGAGGAGGCCACGTCCCCCGATGGTGGCGGATCGCAGGCGGCGGATGATCAGGCGGAGGATGCATCCAGCGCCTCGCAAGTGGATGATGCGGCTGACGATAGCCTCAGTGGCGAGGATTTCTCTTATACCAGCCCGGATGAGCGATACGTCACGGAAACCCAAAGGCATCAGAACTTCTTCAAAGCCGTGGGCGAGGGAAGGGTGGTTCGCCTGGAGGTGGTCAGCGCCGACGTGCGCCCGGTGGGAGACCCCGATACTTCATATATCGGTTTCACCCTCACCACTCTGGACGGCAACACCAGCAGCGGTACTTTCGTGATGAAATTCGATGCCGGCAAGTGGAGGATCGCCGCCATAAGCCAGCTCGAGGGCGACCTCCAGGGTGGAACGAATTACCAGGTACCCGACAGCTTCGAGGATGTCCTCGCCCAGGAGATAACGGAACTCCAACCTTTCCTCACCAAGATCGCGGAGGGAAGTTTCGCGTATATGCAGGTATATTCCTCGGCGTTTCCCAGTGAGAACGAGACCATCCTGAGCGGAGTCGTCGTAGGGAAGAGCGGCAATTCCGTACCCGCGGAGATGCACTTGCGGCGGGATTACGGGATCTGGCACCTCACGTACATCACCAATCCACCCTGAGCGGATGAGAGCCACGCAGCCAGGGGTGAGCATGAGCGGAGACATCACCAGGGGTATCGGTTACGGTTCCAGGATATGCATTTCCCTTCTCATTGCGCTCCTGTCCGTATTCCTCGGCCCGCTGGCGACCGCGTGGTCGGGGGGGGAGGCGGCGGCCGCGGAGGCGGCATCGCATTCCTTCGGCGATCCCCTGGGGAGGCTGCCGGAGAACCCGGAGGAGGCGCACCGGCGGCTGGAAGAAGGGCGTATCGGATGGCCGGGATCAACGCCGGAAGACGCGCGGACCTTCGAGGCGGCGAGCGTAGAGGCGGGTATAAAGATCGCCATCCCCTTCAATACCGTGGAGGGATATACCACCCATGCCGGCGCGGACGTAAGGGTGGAGCTCTGGCGAGGTGGCGGGCCGATATCCACCATCAATACCAAGACCAATGCCGGCATGTGGTTCTTTGTCGATTTCGACAGCGCGAGCCAGGACATACAGTCCGGGGATTCCATCCTGGTGACCGACCTGGCCGGCGGCCCTACCGTCACCGTGGACTGCACGCTCACCGGTGTGGTAAATACTGCCAGCGAACAGGTGAGCGGTAGCGCCCCCGCGGGAAACCAGGTGGACGTATACCTCAAGATACCCTCTACCTATTACGGCGATATCCCGCCCGGAGTGGCGCATCAGCGGGTCACCGCCGCGGGCGGCGCCTATAGCGCATGGTTCGCCGGCAGCAACATCCGTGATGGCGATACCGCCTATATCTACTCCACCGATAGCGCGGGGCACAGTGTCCTGGAGATCGCCAGGACCGGCCCCATCCTTACGGTATATCCCCAGTACGACGAGGTCATGGGTTTCTACAACCCCGGCGTCTCGCTGACCATCGATGCCGGGACCGCATCCAAGACCGTGGGCACGGGGAGTGACGGATTCTACGACGCCTGGTTCTCGCACCATAATATCGCTCCCGGGGAGACGGTCTCCTGCGTTTTCGGGGCCCTCCGTTCCATCATCACGCAGGATGTTTCCGCCAGCGCCGATCCCTTCACCGACGTGGTGAGCGGGCAGACGGCCCCCAACCGCCCGTTGAGGATTACCGTGAACACCTATCGCGAGCCGGTGGTGGTGGAGACATACAGCGACGCGTCCGGGGGGTTCGCCTACGATTTTAGCGACCTCTATGATGTATCCGGCATCGAGGTGTATAACGTCGCCTGGTATAACGACGCGGGAGACTGCGTGATATACGAGTTCTTCACCTACAGCTGGTTCCTGCCGGAGGGATATACGGGCATCGGCTTCGACGAGTGGGTGCTGGTAATGAATCCCATGGACAAGCAGGTCCTGATAAGGGTGGTCTTCCAGACGCTCACCGCGCAGGTCGAGGGTCCGCTCATCGCGGCGCAACCCGGTTCCCGCATAACCGTGCACGTCAACGAGTGGGTGCCTGACCAGCACGTCTCGACCATGGTCACCGCGGTAGACGGCGGCGACATCATGGCCGAACGGGCCATGTACATGTACGAGACGGTGGACGGTAAGTGGGGGGCGCACGATTCCATCGGCATCCTGACCCCGAGCCCAGTGTGGTATCTTCCCGAGGGAGCTACGTACTACGGCTTCGACGAGTGGGTGCTCATACAGAATCCCAACAGCATCCCGGTGAGTACCAGGGTGCAGTTCCTGGAGAGGGGAGGAGTGGCCGCTGAGTTCATCGCCGAGATAGGGGCGAACCGCCGCTACTCGGTCCACGTCAACGAGTTCGTTCCCGATACGGAGATATCCACGCGGGTGGAGTCGCTTACCGTGGTGGACAATGAAGCCCTGCCGGTCTTCGCCGAGCGGGCCATGTACATGAACACCACGGATGGAAAGCGGGGCGCCCATGACTCCATAGGGCTCTCGACTCCCGCCGGGGAGTGGTATCTGCCCGAGGGAACCACCAGGCCGGGCTTCGACGAATGGGTGCTGGTAATGAATCCCAGTGATACGGGGACAAACGTGCACGCATCGTTCCTCACCCCCGAGGGAGTGGGGGGCGTATACGATTTCTACATGCACCCGAACTCCCGTGGCACCATCCACGTAAACGATTTCATCTCCAACAAGGACGTCTCAACCGTGGTCACCTCGCTGGAGGGGGTGGGTATACTGGCGGAACGGGCCATGTACATCAACACGACTGACGGGAAGCGGGGGGCGCACGATTCCATCGGAGCTTTCATGACCAGCCTCTACTGGTATCTGCCCGAGGGAACCACCAGGCCGGGCTTCGACGAATGGGTGCTGGTTCAGAATCCCAACGATTCCCCGGCCGAGGTCAGGGCGACTTTCCTGGGGCCCGAGGAAGCCGTCGCGCAGATCTCCTTTATCATGCAGCCCAACAGCCGTTTCACCGTGCATGTCAACGAGTTCGTCAACGACCTGGATGTATCCACCGTGATCGAGTCCATCGGAGTGAACCCCATGGGCATCCTTGCCGAGCGGGCCATGTACATGTGGACTTCCGATCACAAGCAAGGCGCCCACGATTCCATCGGCGTCCCGTCCTTCTGACCCCATCAGAAGCATGACCCCATCAGAAGCATTTTCAGCGAACGCATCGACCTAGATCTTACGTGTCTCGGAAAATGTCCCATGTCCGGGGCTGACCCCATCAGAAGCGGCGGCGTCCCTTGATTAGATGTCCCGGGATGTGCAGCAAGCCGCGAACGCGTGCTGGGGGAGTGTCGGAGAGGACGAAGAAGAGGAGATTGGGAAGGCGGAAGGAGCGGGAGCGGTGATCGGGCAGGGCGCGTGCCGGCAGGGTGCGGAGGAACGCACGCATGGCGGCATACGAGGGAAGCAGGGATGCGGGCACACCGGGAGGAACGGAAGCGGTGCCGTCCATCTCCTGGAGGAAGCGCAGTCCGGGTCCTACGAAGCTGCGTACCTCCCAGCGCCTGCATTGGTCCTCCATCTCGGACCAATCCACCTCGGACGAGCGCAGTATCTCCAGGACGTCGCGTAACTTCACCAGGCGCGCATAGCGGTGGTTGACCGCCAGGTCGAGAAGTGTCGTTATGACCAGGTGCTCCATGCTCATAGCCCACAGGCGCATGCCCTCCACCTCCACGACGCTGGCGGCGGACCAGAGGTCCTCGGCGCGGAAGAGGGTACGGTGCTCGTATTCCGCGGGCCAGTGCATACCGATGTGTATATCGATCTCCATGGCGGTATCGCTTCCCTCCAAGGCGAGAGAATAAACCGTGTAGGCGGGGGCGGGTACGAAAGAAGGGCGCTCGGGGGCGGGCTGGAAACCGGCGCCCAGCAACGCTTCATGCAGACCCGGGAGCGCTTCCGGCTCCACCAGGAGGTCCAGGTCCCTGAAGCCGCGTGCGCTCTTCCTCTCGTACGACCTGGCTGCCAGGTAGAATCCCTTCAGGGGGATCGCGCGCACTCCAGCCTCCGCAAGGGCATCCAGCGCCTTCAGGGCGCCGTAGTGGATAATGGCGGTACGAGCCATCTCCCTCTGGTGAATTCGGGACCACCGGTCTGTCAGCTCCCGCGGCAGCCGCAATGGAAACGCAAGCTCCGCGCAATCCGTCGCGACGGTGTGCAGCAGTGGCTCCAATTCGTGATAAGCGGCGTTCTCCGCGAGCCTGCCGATCTCGGAAGACGCGAGTCCGGGAGCCGACTCCGCGAGCCGTTCGGCGCCATCCGCATCACCGTAACGGTGTGCTGCGGCAGCGAGGAGGAAAGCGTTGACATCACCCGCTGTTATGCTCATCACGCTACGCACCTTTCCGCACCGAGGCACCCCGTCACTTGGCTGGAGCCGCTGCAACCCATTCTACCGGAAAGAACGTGATATGAGGCAGCGTGAAACGGTGCTCCGCTTGCACTCGCGATAGCGCCCGAACGTGGCGGGAACGTTCCAGACCCCAGGCGTGCCCCCGAGGCGACCCCATCCGTTATACTGATGGCATGAAAGAGGTTCAGCAATCCTGGCTGCTGGAGATGTGGAAGATCAAGCTAGGCAGTTGTCGAGAGGCTCTACGCCTTTACGCCAGGTCCGGGCTTGCCCTGCTGCGCGCGCTCCTTTCCCCGGCGGCCGAGATGCGCAGGCTGGAGAAACGCCTGTCGGAGCGGCAGCGGTCGAGTGAGGATATCGTGCTGAACCGCACCGGAAAGTGGTTCGCCCTCCTGGACAGGCTCAGGCTGCGCCCCTCGTGCCTTACCCGCTCACTGGCCCTGGCGCGCGTGCTGCGCGAAGAGGGACACGACGCCCACCTGGTCTTCGGGGTGCGCAGTGACAACGGCGACATGGAAGGCCATTGCTGGGTGGCGGTGGACGGCAGGCCGATAACCGAGGCGCCAGAGGACTACAGGGAACTCCGCTATGGGTGAGAGCAACGGCTCGGCGCATGAACCCGGCCCGCGGTCGGTCCTGCGGCGCATCGAGGGGATCGCCTGGCGCGTCATCGAGGGTGAAGCGGTCCTGGTCAACGTGCGCAGCGACGAGGTCATGCATCTCAACCCCACCGCTTCTTTCCTGTGGTCCAGCCTGGATGGACAGCTTTCCCTCGCGGACATCGCACGGTCCATGACCGGGGAATACAACGTGGATATGGATACGGCCATGGCTGACATCGTGGTCTTCGCTGGCAGCCTGGTGGAGCAAGGAGCTGCTGAGATTGTCGCGATGGAGTAGCAGCTACCTGGTGGCCGGGCTGCGCCTGGAGATCGTTTCGTCCGTCGGGGATGCAAGCGCATATCTCCCGCGCGCCATGCGCGAGTTCACCGCCGCGCAAGCGGGAAGCGCCGATCTCGTTATCTCTCTGCATGCGGACGAGGAGGCCCAGGCCGACCCCCTGCGGCGCTTTTTCCCCTCCCAGTTCACCATGGAGGCCGCCGGCGAAGGGTTGTCCTTCGACGGCAGGGAAGGGAAGCGCAAACACCTCGGCTTCATCTCCACCGCATGCGCCGCCGCGGAGATGGGATTGCCCCCCCTGGATCGCAAGTTCCGCATCGCCGAGGAAGAGGAGGCGGTAAGAGAAGCGATACAGGCCTTCGTAAGGGCCTGCCTGCAGTGCCGCCTCATGAAGGCCGGGGGCACCCTCATGCATGCGGCCGGCGTGGCCTGGGAGGGCAACGGCTTCGTCTTCACGGGGCATACGCGGGCCGGCAAGACCACCGTGAGCCGCGGATTCCCCGTCGAGGCCGTCCTCGGCGATGACCTGGTGGCGGTACGGGAGTCCGGCGGTACGTTCATGCTCTTCGGGACGCCCTGGCCGGGCAGGGAAGAGGGAACGGTGGCCTACGGGGGCGTTCCGCTGCGAGCCGTCTTCCACCTCCACCCCGAGCTGGAGCCTGGATTGCATCCGCAATCACCGGGCGAAGCGCTGGCCGAACTGGCCGCAAACGCGCCGCGTCTGGGCTACGCCGGCGAGGAAAGCAAGCTCCTGGGAGTATTTTCAAGTCTAGCTTCTACCGTCCCGATATACAGAGTGAGTCTAAGACTCGGCGATGACGCCATGCCGTATTTACGGCAATTCTCTGTGAAGGAGGGTGGAGGCGATAAAATCGATTGACAGTGAGTTCATAGACAGGATATTCCGGAGCTGCATTCCCTATTCCGGCAGCCTCGAACTGACTCACCGCTGCAACCTGTCCTGCCGCCACTGCTACCAGTTCTCCCCCGGCGGCCGGGAACTGGAAACCCGTCAATGGCTGAGGGTACTCGAGGAGCTTGCCGCCGCCGGATGCCTCTTCCTTTCTTTCACGGGCGGGGAGCCGCTCCTGCGGGAAGACCTGCCGCGGCTGCTCGAGGCGGCGACGGGCATGGACTACGCCCTCACCCTGCAGACCAACGCAGTGCTGCTCGACGCCCCGTTCGCCCGCATGCTGCGAGGACTGCCCAACCTCAGGGTGGACATCAGCATCTATGGCGACAATCCCTCTACCCACGATCGCTTCACCGGCATGGAAGGATCATTCGCGGCGGCGCGCCGTGCCATGGAGTTGCTGCACGATAACGATGTGCCCTTCATGCTCAAGGTGACGGTGGGAAGCTTCAACCTGGAAGAGGTGGAAGGTATAGCGGCCCTGGCCGGAGGACTCGGCGCCAAGGCCATATTCTCGTCCCTCATCTTTCCCCGCAACGACCGCGATGCGGCACCAACGCGGCTGCGGTTGGATGACGCGGGACTGGAGCGCTTTCTGAACTTCGAGACGGAGTATATGCTGGGAAATCTGGAGGAGCTCATGGGTGCGGGTGCGGGAGGACTGGCCTACGATGACCTGGCCCTT
The DNA here is from genome assembly GCA_003598015.1 of Actinomycetota bacterium. Lineage (GTDB taxonomy): Bacteria > Actinomycetota > Geothermincolia > Geothermincolales > RBG-13-55-18 > SURF-21. The sequence goes on from QZKE01000023.1 coordinate 13,129, forward strand.
TACCTGCGCAAGTGCGCCGTCGACCCCGTCCAGGTGCAGAGCGAGGAGCGCCGTTACTGCGGGGGCGGAAGCACCGTTTTCGCCATCAATCCCTATGGTGACGTATATCCTTGTGTCGCATTTCCCCTTGTGGTAGGTAACGTACTGCAGGACAAATTTATGGGAATATGGAAAGATTCTCCCGAACTCCTGCGTTTAAGGAGACAGGAGGATGAACTTCCCCTGGATTGTAAGGAGTGTGATCTACTGGATAAATGCGCGATATGCAGGGCGCTCTCCTATCTCGAAGAGGGAGAGACCATGGCTTTCAGCCGTGAGAGGTGCAGGCAGACTCGCGCATTGGTGAAAGTTCTGGGACATGAAGAAGCAGTCAGCTGACAAAAAAGCGTACGAGAAGCCGCAGATGAGCGTGATGCGTATCAACCGCTTCTTTTTCGGGGGATGCCAGGCCATCTGGCCGAACTGCTATTCCATGTACCTGTTTCTGCCGGGAGCGGCGCGCTGCCGCTGATGCGGCTCTGAGGGCGCCCCCCGCATCCTTCCTGAACACCCCGACCTTATATGTATAAATGCTGCGTAAGGCACGCTCCATCGCCTCGTAGGTTACCCGACCGTTCGCCCCCGCATAGGACCCTTTCACCGCGGCAGGTGGCCGCAATCCAGTTTCTCGGGTAAAAGGCCGCCATATCGGCCGTTAAATAAAGTGTATACGCAAAATGCCGACAAAAGGACGAAGGAGGAACTGGGGGAAGGAAAGTAGGCAAGTGAGATGAGAGGTTTCTGGAAACACATCGCGGCGAGTGCGTCCATCACCGCGGTCTTCGTCATCTGCGCGATCGCATTGAGCGTGTCCGCGGTTCCCGTGAGCACGCCCGCGGTCGAGGCGGCGCCCGAGGTTTACAGCGCTTCCCTGGCCGCGTCCTTCACCCGCCTGGTTCAGGCCGTGGACGAGGCGGTGGCGGCGGCGCCGGCGGCC
>QZKE01000037.1 GCA_003598015.1 Actinomycetota bacterium
TCGCGGAGCGACGAGACGTATTGCGAGGAGTCCGCGACGCGGCAAACTCGTTTGAGCAAGACGTTGCTTCAGGACAACAGCATCGGGGATGCAGCGGCGTTCGAATGCCAAGATATTTAAGGGGCGGTGCACTAGGTTCGTGCGAGAGAGACGGAGAAGACGTGGAGATCCCATGGAGGTCCGGCCGTGCACATCGCCGAGTTACAGATAGGGCAGGAGAAGGAGGCGCTGGCCTTCCTCGAGCTGGATCCGGTCCGCAATCTGCGCATGGTCTGGGCACTGCGCCGTTGGGGCCTCTTCGACCTGGGCCTGCCGGAGCAGGGCAGGTACCTGGCCGCTCGCGGCGTGAAGGGGATACAGGGGCTGCTGTTTGTGAACAACCAGGGCATGATGAGGCTGGCGGCACGCGGCGATACGGCACGGGCGTTGGCGGAACAGGCGCTGTCCCTGTGGGGCGTGCCACAGGTCCTGGCCGGGAGCGAGGAAGAGGTGGAGGAACTCCTCGTTGCCGTGGAAACGCTCGCGCAAGCGGTGGAACACAGGGAGGAAGAGGTAAGCCTGGCGGTGTCGGAACGGGAGCTCATCCCCTGCTGGGGAAGGGCGGAGGAGGCCTGTGAAGCCGATATAGATGCCCTGATCGTATTGGAGATGATGCTGCACGAGGAGCTCCTGGGCAGCTGCCCCGCGAACTGGATAATCCGCTCACAGATAAGACGATCGCTGGAGGAAGGAGCGGCCGCGATGGTGCGTTGGGACGGAAAGATCGCGGCCAAGGCGGAGATAGAGGCGGCAACCCCTCACGCGGACGAACTCGGTGGAGTGTATACCATACCTGAGCTGCGTCGCCGAGGCTTTGCGGCGGCCGCCTGCACCCTGGTGTGCCGGTCTTCGCTGCAGCGCGGCAAGACGGTGCGGCTGGAGACGCAGCGCGATAACGATGCCGCCATCGGGCTTTACGAGCACCTGGGCTTCAAGAAACTGTGGCCTCATCTTGCGCTGAGGTTCAAGGCGTCAGGCCCGTCTTCGGCTTGAGGACTGGCCCCAAGTGTACCTGGCCCCAAGGCCTGAGCTAGACACGCTTCTCGCACTGGAACCATGCCCGTCGGTGCATTGATTCGCTCCGATCTTCGCCAGGCCTCAAGCCGGGCCTGACCACTAGGCTTGCCGGTGATAGAATTAGGCGCAGTCCCGATGCGACGCAGGCAGGAGGGTCTACATGAGCGCTGACGTTGAGCACTGGAACCCGGATATGGAGCTCCTGGGAAGGGAGGACCTCGAGGCGTTGCAGCTGGAGCGGCTCAGGAAGACCCTCCAGCGCTGCACGTCGAGTCCCTTCTATCAGGCCTGGTTCCGCAGCGCGGATTTCGACCCCCGCAAGGTGGGATCACTGGCTGACATGAGCAACCTGCCCTGCATGGACAAAGACACCCTGCGGGACGGCGATCCCACCCGCTTCCTCACCGTCCCCCTGGACGATATCGTGCGCATGCACTCGTCATCGGGGACCACGGGGCAGGCTACGGTCACCTTCCATACCGCGGCCGATATCGAGGCCTGGGCCGAGCTGGTGGCGCGCTGCATGTATATGACGGGAGTCCGCCGCACGGATGTCTTCCAGAACATGATGGGCTACGGGCTCTTCACCGGCGGCCTGGGATTCCATTACGCGGCGGAGAGGATAGGCGCCATGGTCATCCCCGCCGGCTCGGGCAACAGCAGGCGCCAGATACAGCTCATGCGGGATTTTCATACCACGGTCGTGCATATCATACCCAGCTACGCCCTCTACCTGCTGGAGGTGTTCGGGGAACTGGGGCTGGACCCGCGTACCGGCACCGACCTGCGCATCGCCTTCATCGGCGCAGAGCCTCACACCGAAGCGCTGCGGCAGCGCATCGAGGAAACCTACGGAGTGGATGCCTACAACAGCTACGGGTTGACGGAGATGTGCGGACCGGGTGTGGCCTTCGAATGCCCGGCTAAGCAGGGCATGCACGTGTGGGAGGACAGCTTCCTCGTGGAGGTGCTGGACCCCGTAACCCTGGAGCTGGTGGAAGAGGGCGAGGAGGGCGAGCTGGTATTCACGACGCTGAACCGCGAGGGCATGCCCCTGCTGCGCTATCGCACCCACGATCTCGCTTCCGTGCACCCGGGCGAGTGTTCTTGCGGCAGGGTGCATCGCCGTATTTCGCGTATAAAAGGCCGCAGCGACGACATGTTCATCATCAAGGGGGTGAACGTCTTCCCCATGCAGGTGGAGAGGGTGCTCCTGGAAGCGCTCGGGGTCGGTTCCAACTACCGGATCGTCCTGGACACCGTAGGCTCCATGGACGAGATGCGCGTCCTGGTGGAGGTGGCCGGCGAGCTCTGGCGCGGTGAGGTGCGGGAGCTCAACCGCCTGCGGCGCAAAATAACCGAGGAGTTGCGTCAGGAAGTGCTGGTGACCCCGCTGGTCGAACTGGTGGAGCCCGGATCCCTGCCCGCCGGAGAGGGCAAGGCGGTGAGGGTGGTAGATAAAAGAGAACACGCGAGGGGGGATTGAGGATGGCAAACCAGGTAAACGTCTTCGCCCAGAACCAGCCGGGCAGGTTGGAGCGGCTGACCGAGGTGCTTCTCGAGGAAGGCATCAACATCCGTGCCATCACCATCTCCGGCGCGGATGAATACGGGGTGATCAAACTACTGGTCGACGATCCCCGCAAGGCTTTCGAGGCACTGCAGCGCGAGGGCTTCTCCGCTTTCATGAAAGAGGTGATCGCCCTGGTCATGGATGACCAGCCAGGCGGGCTGCACCGCATATGCCGGGTCCTGGGCGAGAGCGGCGTGAACGTGGAGGACGCCTATGGTTTCGTATTCCAGGACCGCAAGACAGCCATCCTGGTGGTGGAGGTGGAGAATGTCTCCGCCGCCGGGGAGATCCTCGGTTCCAAGGGTCTCGAGTTCCTTTCCGACGACGAACTCTACTCGCTCTGAAACGCACTTGCTTGCGGTCTATCGGGGTCGGGGAGAAATGAGGGCACGAGGGCATGAAGGGTGAAGGCACAGCGGGCGAGCGGCGCGTGATCTTCACCCTGGGGACGAGCACGCGCGGCATGCACGAGTTCCTGGATATTCTCCAGGCCAGGGGCATCACCCTGGTTTGCGACGTGCGCTCCTTTCCGGCCAGCAGTCGGCACCCTCATTTCTCCAGGCAACCCTTCTCTCAAGCCCTGCGGAAAGGCGGCATCGAGTATAAATGGCTCGGGGACGGACTGGGCGGTTACCGCAAGGCAGGTTACGAGGCGCATATGAAGACGGCTGATTTCGAGCGAGGCCTTGAAGCCCTGGAAGGGCTGGCTCTGCGCTCGCGCACGGCAGTGGTCTGCGCCGAAGCCCTGCCCTGGAGATGCCACCGCCGCCATATCGCGCAGGCTTTAGAGGAGAGGGGTTGGAATGTCGTGCATATAATCGATATCTCTCGCGACTGGACCCCAGCCCAGAGACCTACGATCCCCCTTTTCAAAGGCGACCCCGCCGTTTCCTGAACGAGCGCTCCTTTGCCGTGCAAGGCACCAGACTTCGCCACCCATCCCCTGAGAATCACCTGTCAGGGGGATGTCCGGGCAGGCCGTACATGGCGATGCAATAGCAGAAGGAGACGGCGAAGAGGGGGTTCAGGATGAGCAGGTTCAGGATGAGCAGAAAGAAAGACCTCGAGACAATGGGCGAGCGCCCAGACGTTATCGCGGAAGAACAGCGCAGCCAGTACGTAGCACGCGCGGAAAAGGGCAGGCGGGAAGTCTTGTATCTGGCGATAGTCCTCATCCTGATCTTGGGTACTGGTATCGTTGTATACGTCTTTAATTTCGAGTCGTTGAACGGGCTTTTCAAATCGGATTACTTCAACAACATGGTGCGCATAAGCCTGGCTCTGCTCATCCTGGCGTTCATCGGGTACCTGGCCATGCGGGAGAAGTCGTACAGCCGGCAGTCGCAGCAGATATTCAACGACCTCAACAACACTACCCAGGACCTGCAAGCGCGCCTGAACGACCTCACTTCGCTGCTGGAGGTTTCCAAGCTGGTGGCTATCGCCGATGACCTCCATGCACGCCTGGAGAACAAGATGCCGCATATGAAAGGACACTGGAAGAGGGTCATGTTCTATGCGGTTGAGACGGCCCGCAAGATGGAACTGGACGATGATTATACCCGTCTCATCGAAAGAGCGGCAGACCTGATGGATATCGGGATGCTCCAGGTGGCCGGCAGCCTCTCGCAGGACGCATATAAGTCCAGAGAGATGCTACCGGCCGACAAGGAGATGATCAAGAGGCATACCGTTATCGGAACGGATATGCTGGCGGCGATCCGCCCCAATTGGGAGCTGATCCCCCTGGTCCGGAGCCACCATGAGTGGTGGAACGGCATGGGCTATCCAGATGGCCTGAAAGGTGAGTCGATCCCACTGGGGGCGCGCATCCTGAGCGTGGCCGACTCGTTCGCGGCCATGACCTCCTGGCGGTCATACCGGGAGATCCTTGAGCCCAAGGATGCGTTGAAGGAGATTGAAGCATACAGTGGGGTGCAGTACGACCCGAAGGTGGTACTGGCGTTCCTGGCAGTGATGACGCCGCGTGTCTATGGTATAAATGAGAGCGGCCGCGAGGACGCGGAATTGATCCTCCTCAAGGAGATCAACGGAAGCGGCGCGGGAATGGGTATGCGGAAGAACCCGCAGATCATGTAACGGGATACTACGAAGGGCGGGTCTTCGGGCCCGCCCTTTTTCCGTGGTGGTGGTTGTGATATTTTAAGTTCGAGCCAGGGAAATGGCGATGAAAGCGAGGGGAAATGCGTTATAGACCGAGGGGATCCATAATATTCGTGGCGGGCCTGTTCGTAGTCATCGCGCTCATGGTGGCCGCCTGCGGTGACAGTACTTCCGAGGGGCTGATGAAGAGAGAGCTGCCCGAAAACGCCACGCCGGAGAAGATTATGCTAGACGGATTGAACGCCACCGACGCGGCCGAGTCCCTGCACTACATCTTCGATTATTCCTTTATAATCCCGCCCACCGGCCAGCAGGCGTATACCAGCGAGGTGGCGCTGAACGGTGAAGGTGACTACGACGCGAATAGCGGGAACGCCCAGGCCCACATGGCCTGGCCGTCCTTCGAGATAGAGTTCGATTACGTGCTCTACGACGGCGTGCAGTACTACCGCACCGAGGAGAATGGAACGTGGTACGAACTGCCAGCCGGTTCGTCACTGAGTATTCCCAGCATCTCCGAGATAACCCGTAATACCGCCGAGTACATGGACAACTTTCAGAAGATCACTCGCCTCGAGGACGCGACCGTAAACGACCGGGACTGCTACCACATCGCCATGGTGCCCAACTTCGATGCCATTATGGAGAATCAGCAATTCCTGGATATGATCCAGGGCGACGAGGAGCAGCTGGACGACGAGACCCTCGGCAAGCTGGAGAACATAAAAGAGTCCCTCAAGGACGCGAGCGTCAATTACGAGTACTGGTTCGACAAGGAAACGCTGGTCCTGCGGCGCACACTGTACAACATCGAGATGGTGGAGCCGGGGGACGAGCAGAATCCTGCCTATACCGTCAAACTCATCATGGAGATCGACTTCCCCGTCTACAACCAGCAAGTGGACATCGGCAAGCCCGAGCAGTCCATGATGTATAAAGGCTGATACTCCGGGGGTGAAGGACTTGACCAGAAAAGCGCTATGTCTTTCGTTCACGCTGGCCCTCGTTCTGGCCGCGACCCTGGTGCTGTATGGTTGCGGCACCAAGAGCCAGGACCCCAAGGAGATGCTCGCGGCGGCGACCCAGGCGGCCCGTGCGGCGGGCAGCACCCATGCCCAGATAAACGCGGTCATCTCCCCCCTGGAGGAAGAACCGGGCATGGGCCTGAATATCATGGGCGATGCCTGGCTCGATATGGATAGCGGCGCGCTGGAGGCCCGTTTCACGGTCATGGGCCTGGAGCTATCCCTACGCTACGTGGACGGCACCGCCTACCTCCAGTTCGGAGACGAGTGGTACGTACTGACCGCCGATGTCCTCGAGGGAGTGGGCGAGGGAACCATCGAGGCCCTCACAGGCGTGCTGGCCTCCATGCCCGAGATATTCTCGTACAGCATGGAGGTGAAGGAACTGGGGACGGAGAAGGTGGGAGATTACGAGTGCACCAGGATCGAGGTAGTACCCGACCTGCAGGCCATCTCCTCCCTGGAGTCCGTAGAGAAGCTCGCGGGGGAACTGGGCATGGACGCCGATGAGTTGGCGGCCTATCTCGAGGATGCCGGCGTCGTTATGGAGGTCTGCGTGCAGAAAGACGAGCCCGTGATACGCGAGATCTACGTGGCCGCAAGCGTGGAGCTGCCCTCCATAGGGGATCTCGTCGGCATACCCCTCCTGCCCGAGAAGGCGCGCGTCGAGATCACCATGGACTTCCCGGAATACGGCATGGACGTGGAGGTCCAGGCGCCGTCCGACGCAAAGCCTTTCAAAGGCCTGTAGGTATTCTTCCGGCCCGGGGCCGGGGGTCTCACTCGGCTGATGCTCGTCCGGCCCGGCGCAACGTGCAGGAGATGATCTTGTAGAGGTCGACGGGGGGGATGTCGATGACCTCGAATCCTGTGAAGCCGGCATCGTGCAATACCATCTCCCATTCCTCCGCCATGATGAGGTATTCACCCTCTCCCCGCAGCACCAGCGGGATGGCCCGCAGCTCTCCCAGCATCATATTCCATGCCCCGTGCTCCAGCGAGTAGACAGCCTTGGCCACCATGCGCTCGATCACGTCCCGCCACCAGGGGGGCTCGTCAGGCGCGCCGGGAACGCCGCAGAAAGGGTCGGCGTGGATGAAGATCCCGCCGGGCTCGAGCACACGGGCGAGCTCCTGCGCGCAGGAGGGCTTGAGGTCGGGGGGGACGTGATGGAGGGCGAGCGATGATACGAGGAGGTTAAAACTGGCGTCCGGGAACGGGATATCCAGGGCGTCGCCGGCGGTTATCTTGACGTCCGGCCGGTCCCGGAAGCGCTCCGCGCTCACCTCCCTCATGCCGGCCGAGGGGTCTACGCCCGTGATGCGCATGGAAGGGGATCTCTCCAGCAGCAGGGCGATGAGGTTTCCCGTCCCGCATCCCAGGTCGAGCGCTCTTATCCCCTCGCGGTCCGGCACCCTTTCCACCATGGCCGCGAGCATGCGCGAGTACATGGGATCCGCGAAGAAGGCCTCGTCAAAGCGGCCCGCCAACTCGTCCCAGTCCGCCATTATGCGTCCCCTCCGGCGTCGAGTTCCTTCTCGAACATGATGTTACTATGGTCGAAACCGTAAGCCCGGTAGAATCCTATAGCCCCGTCGTTGTCATTGGTCGTGTCGACGCCGATCTCGCAGCAATCTCTCTCTACGGCACGGGCGAAGGCCTTGTCCAGGAGCATCCTACCCAGGCCTTTTCCTCTGTAGCCGCTGTTGACGATGAGCAGATCGATGTAGGCGGAAGGCCTGTTCTCGTAGAGGGAGTCGACGATAGACATGTTCAACATGCCGGCGACTTTGCCCTTCTCGACTTCCGCCACGTAGATGTACTGGTCCTCATGGTCGAGGAAACGCCGGTAGGTCTCGCGCACCACCTCATCGTCAATGGGCTTGTGGCCGTCGCCGAAATGGTCTCGCAGCTCGCGCACCAGCACGAACACATCCTCGAAATCCTCCGGTCTCGCTTCCCTGATGATCGCGTTCATGATCGTTCCTTTGATCGGAATAGGAATTTAGTCGATATATCATCAATCGTAATCTGTAAAGTAGCATAACAAGTGATGATCTGTAACTATAATGATGAAAGAAAAAATCGGGCATTGGGAATGGGTTTCACATCGGGGGAGCGGAAGGATAGCCAGCAAGCTACCTTCCGGCTGTTACTGTTTGATATCATAGCCATAATCGCGATGCCGGAGGTAAGCATGTACTTTCAGGATATGATCATGGCCCTTCAGGCCTACTGGACGGAGCGCGGCTGCATCCTCGTCCAGCCCCACGACGTGGAGGTGGGAGCGGGAACCTTCAACCCCGCCACCTTCCTGCGCGCCCTGGGGCCGGAGCCGTGGAGGGTGGCTTACGTGGAACCCTCGCGGCGGCCCACCGACGGGCGCTACGCCGAGAATCCCAACCGCCTGCACCAGCATACTCAGTTCCAGGTGATCCTCAAGCCTTCACCCGACGACATCCAGGACGTCTACCTGGAGTCGCTGCTGGCCATAGACATCGACCCCATACGCCACGACGTGCGTTTCGTGGAGGACGACTGGGAGTCCCCCACCCTGGGTGCGTGGGGCCTGGGATGGGAAGTGTGGCTGGACGGCATGGAGATAACCCAGTTCACCTACTTCCAGCAGGTAGGCTCCATCGACTGCCGCCCCGTTTCCGTGGAGCTTACCTACGGCATGGAGAGGCTGGCCATGTACGTGCAGGAGGTGGACAACGTCTACGACCTGCGCTGGAACGCCGTGCTCACCTACGGCGACATGCAGCGCCAGTCCGAGATCGAATGGAGTACCTACTGCTTCGACGAGGCGGATACGGAAATGACCTTTGATCTCTTCGACCGCAACGAGGCGGAGGCCAAGCGCCTGCTGGAGAAGGGCCTGGTGCTGCCCGCCTACGACTGCGTCCTCAAGTGCTCGCATCTCTTCAACATCCTGGATGCCCGCGGGGTCATCAGCGTGACCGAACGAACCGGGTATATCGCCAGGGTCAGGGATATCGCCCGCGGGGCGGCTTCGGCATACCTGGCGCAGCGCGAGGAAATGGGCTTCCCGCTGCTGGAGGGGGGTTTGTAATGGCCGGTGACCTCCTTCTGGAGATAGGAACCGAGGAGCTCCCCTGGGGCGCGGTGCAGGACGGCCGCAGGCAGCTCGCCGAGAACGCGGCGGAGCTGCTGGCGCGCGAGAGGCTGAACCACGGGGATATCGTCATATATTCCACGCCGCGTCGCCTCACCTTGCTGGTCAGAGAGTTGGATGACAGGCAGGAGGACATCTCGACCGAGGTGCGCGGGCCCTCGCACGAGGCCTCATATGACGCGGAGGGCAATCCCACCAAGGCCGCCGAGGGCTTCGCGCGCTCCCGCGGCCTGCGTGTAGAGGATCTGGAGATACGCAAAACCGGGAAGGGAGAGTTCGTCTTCGCGGTAGTAAGGGAGGAAGGAAAACCCGCTGTAGAGGTGCTTCCCGGGATGCTGGAGGAGCTCATAGGCTCCCTCTCCTTCCGCAAGTCCATGCGCTGGGGGAGCGGCGAATTCCGTTTCGCGCGCCCCGTGCGCTGGCTGGTGGCGCTGCATGGAAACGATGTGATCGACATCTCCCTGGAGGGACTGCGGGCCGGGCGCATCAGCCGCGGCCACCGCTTTCTCTCCCCGGGCAAGGTCGAGATAGCGGGGACCGGGACGTACCTGGAGGCGCTGAAAGCGAACTGCGTCCTGGCGGACGAAGAGGAGCGCCGCGAGGCCATACTCGCCGGCACCGCGGATGTGGTCTCCGGCAGGGGTATGCGCGCGGTGCCCGCCGCGGATACCCTGGAGGAGGTTGTCGACCTGGTGGAATATCCTCACGTGGTCGTGGGGAGCTTCGACGAGCGTTTCCTGGGGCTGCCGCGTGAGGTCCTGGAGACGGCCATGCAGGAACACCAGCGCTACTTTCCTGTGGAGGACGAAGATGGCGGACTCGCGGCCGCTTTCCTGGTGGTACACAACGGCGATCCCGCACAGGAGGAAGTCATCCGCAGGGGCAACGAGCGCGTACTGCGGGCGCGTCTGGAGGACGCCTCCTTCTTCTACACGGAGGATATGCGCTTATCGCTGGAGGAGCGCCTGCAGGACTTGAAGGACGTGGTATGGCAGGCGAAGCTCGGCAGCATGTACGACAAGTGCCAGCGCCTGCGCGAGTTGTGCGCCGGGATATGCCGCGGGGCACGCCTCGATCCCGAGGTCGAGGAGATGGCCGAGCGCGCCGCCCTGCTCTGTAAATCGGACCTGATCACCGCCATGGTCGTCGAGTTCCCCTCCCTGCAGGGTGTCATGGGCCGCATTTATGCCATGGAAGCGGGAGAGAAGGTGGGGACCGCCGCGGCCATCGAGGAACATTACCGGCCGCGCTTCTCCGGCGACACCCGGCCCGAAACGACTGCCGGTACCGTCCTCTCCCTGGCCGAGAAGGCGGATAACCTCGCCGGCTGCTTCGGTGCGGGACTGGCGCCTACCGGCTCGGAGGACCCCTATGCGCTGCGCCGCCAGGCGCAGGCGGTGATGCCCATCCTGGTTGATGCATGCATGCACCTGGACTTCGCGTTGGTACTGGAGGAGGCCGCTTCCAGGCTGGGATTCTCCGATCCGCGGGGAGTGGCCGAGGAGGTGGTGGAGTTCTGTCGCCAGCGCTGGAGGCAGATGCTCATGTCGGAGGGCTTCGAATACGACCTGGTGGCGGCGGTCATGCCCACGGCCCCGTACGATCCCTACGATGCCCGCCTGCGCCTGGAGGCCATGGCCAGGGCACGTTCCCAGGGAACGCTGCAGAAGGCCTATACGGGGTTCGAACGCTGCTACAACCTCTCCCGCAAGATGGAGGAGGCACGTCTAGACGAGGGACTGCTGCTGGAGGACGCGGAGAAGAACCTCTATTCAAAGCTGGTATGGGCCCAACAGCCGTTCCGAGACCACCTGGACTCGGACGAGCACGATGCGGCCCTGGGAATGCTGCTCGAACTGGCTCCGGACGTCGACCGCTTCTTCGAGACCATCTTCGTTATGGGCGACGACGAGCGCCTGCGCGACAACCGCCTGGCCCTGCTCAGCGAGGTAGCCGGGCTGTTCCTGGAGTTCGCCGACTTCTCCCAGGTTGTTACCGAATAATGGGGTCAGCCCCGGACATGGGACATTTTCGGAAAACGTATCGCGTTTATTCAAACCTCTCACAGAAAATGTCCCATGTCCGGGGCTGACCCCATTCGTTCCTGCAGTGTTCCCGGCTCAGGGAGTGCGTTGGTGTCAGTTGTCAGAAGAACGGGTATAAGTAAAAGAGGTTCTTCTCCAAGAAGTGTGGGTGAATCGATGGCGGGACTTGTCCGGTCAAGCCACGGGGTCGGGTCTGGCCCCCGATATGAGGAATGAAGGGCTGACCCCGGGTTCAATATCTATTATAATTTGAATGTTTTTGATTACTTCCTGCGGGATCAACAGGTCTTTGCCGGGATGACCGCATCCGAAAGAACCTTTGAGGAGGAAAGCGACATGGCACCTGCGAAGTACGTTTACGATTTCGACGAGGGCGACGCCAGCCTGAAAAAGCTGCTGGGGGGGAAGGGTTCAAACCTGGCGGAGATGACCAGGCTGGGACTGCCCGTGCCGCCCGGTTTCACCATAACCACGGAGGCCTGTAATTACTGTTATCAGGAGGGAAAGTACCCGGATGGACTGCAGGAGGAGATCGAACAGCACCTGCAGAACCTGGAACGGAAGATGGGGAAGAAGCTCGGCAACCCCGGAGACCCGCTCCTGGTGTCGGTACGTTCAGGTGCGGCCATCTCCATGCCCGGCATGATGGATACCGTACTCAACCTGGGGCTGAACGACCAATCGGTACAAGGCCTGGCTTCCCTTACCGGCGATGAGCGCTTCGCCTACGATGCCTACCGTCGCTTCATCACCATGTTCTCCGATATCGTTATGGGGGTGGACCGGGAGTTCTACGAGAACGAACTGAACAGGAAGAAATCGGAGCTGGGCATCAAGCTGGACGTTGAGATGGATGCCACGGCCTGGAAGGAACTGGTATCACGGTTCAAGGAGATCACGCTGGAGCATGCCGGGCGTGATTTCCCCTCCGACCCGCGCGAACAGCTCGACCTGGCCATCCAGGCGGTCTTCAAGAGCTGGGACAGCGACCGCGCCAAGACCTATCGCAGGCAGTACGACATCCCCGATGACCTGGGGACGGCTGTAAACGTGCAGAGCATGGTCTTCGGCAACAAGGGCGAGGACTCCGCCACGGGGGTCTGTTTCACCCGCAATCCTTCCACCGGCGAAGCGCGCCGTTTCGGCGAGTACCTGACCAACGCCCAGGGCGAGGACGTTGTGGCGGGTATCCGCACTCCCAATACCCTTGAGGAACTGGGCGGCGAGATGTCCGAGCCCTACGAACAGCTCACCCAGGTAATGGACAAGCTCGAGCAACATTACCGCGATATGCAGGATATCGAGTTCACCATCGAGCAAGGCAAGCTCTTCATGCTGCAGACACGTACCGGAAAACGTACCGCGGCCGCGGCCCTGAAGATAGCCGTGGACATGGTGGGCGAAGGCCTCATCAACGAGGAGGAGGCAGTGGGAAGAGTCCAGCCGGAGCAGTTAGACCAACTGCTCCACCCGCGCCTCGACCCTGATGCGGAGTACGACGTTATCGCCAGGGGGCTGCCCGCCTCGCCCGGCGCCGCCGTCGGCGAAGTGGTCTTCGACGCCGACACCGCGGAGATGCGTGGCTCCCGGGGCGAGAACGTCATCCTGGTGCGCTGGGAGACCACCCCCGACGATATCCACGGCATCATCAATGCCAAGGGCGTGCTCACCAGTCACGGCGGCATGACCAGCCATGCGGCCGTGGTGGCCAGGGGTATGGGCAAGCCGTGCATTTGTGGCGCAGAGGCCATCAACATCCAACAGGCCGAGAGGATCTTTGAGATAAACGGCCTGGTGGTTCGGGAGGGCGAGACCATCACCATCGACGGCGCCACGGGCAGGGTGATCCTGGGCGAGGTGAAGCTAATCGAGCCCAAGGTAGATGAGAACCTGGAGAAGGTGCTCGCCTGGGCGGATAAGTTGCGCCGCCTGGGGGTACGCACCAACGCCGATAGCCCGGAAGACTCTCAGCGCGCCCGAGATTTCGGTGCCGAGGGCATAGGGCTCTGTCGCATCGAACACATGCTCTTCGGGGAGGAGCGGCTACCCATTGTAAGGCGAATGATACTCGCCGAGAGTGATGAGGGTCGCGAGGAAGCCCTCATGGAGCTCGAACCCCTTCTGCGCAGGGACTTCGAGGGTATCCTGGAGATCATGGACGGCCTTCCGGTGACCATCCGTCTCCTCGACCCACCGCTGCACGAGTTCCTACCCAGCCTTGGCGACCTCAGGGTAGAGCTGGAGAAGCTCAAGCACGTACCGGGTGAGAGGGACGAGCTCGAGGCCAAGGAAAGGCTCCTGGCCCGCGTGCGCGCCGAGTCCGAAGCCAATCCCATGCTAGGCTTGCGCGGTTGCCGCGTCGGATGCACCATGGGCGGGGTGACCGAGATGCAGGTAAGGGCCATCATCAAGGCCGCCTGCGACCTCAAGAAGAGGGGCAAGGATCCCAGGGTTGAGATAATGATCCCGCTGGTCGCCTTCCGCAAGGAGCTGGAGATAGAGAGAAATAAGGTTGTAGAGGTCGCAGACGGGGTGATCGAGGCCATGCAGACCGACCTGGAGTACCTGGTCGGCACCATGATCGAACTCCCGCGGGCCGCCCTCACCGCCGACCAGATCGCGGAGTTAGCGGACTTCTTCTCCTTCGGGACCAATGACCTGACCCAGACCACGCTCGGATTCAGCCGGGACGATGCGGAGGCCAAGTTCCTCACCCTCTACCTGGAGCAGGGCATCCTCGCGGACAACCCCTTCGAGACCCTTGACATTGAAGGGGTGGGCAAGCTGGTGCGCATGGCCTGCGAGCTAGGCCGCGGGACTAGTCCCGACATCAAGCTTGGCATATGTGGCGAGCACGGAGGAGATCCACGCAGTATACAGTTCTGCCATGAAGTTGGCTTGAACTATGTCAGCTGCTCCCCCTTCCGCGTTCCGCTCGCTAGGCTGGCCGCGGCACACGCCGCCATGGGCGGCGCTTCAGACGCCACAAAGTAGCCTTTTCGCGAAGCGAAAAGGCTATTGCGAGGAGCGAAGCCGACGTGGCAATCTCGTTTGACCTCAGGCGATGCGGAGAATGCACGGGTCGCGAAGCGAAAAGG
>QZKE01000022.1 GCA_003598015.1 Actinomycetota bacterium
CGAAAGCGCGGCGACGCCCGCAGGGCGGCGGCACGGTGCCTGCGCGTTGCGTCGCGAAGCGATGCAAGGCCTGGCACGTGTACATCCGGCCGTGAGTCCAGCGCGAAAGCGCGGCGACGCACGCAGGGCTACTCGATGGAGATGCGGTTGAGATTGTCCTCTTTCTTCTGCCGGGACGCACCTGCAGATGTCCGGTGCTTTGCGATCCTCTCGTCCTCCATGCGGATGGCTTCGTCGACCAGCCCCTTGATGCCCAGGAGGACTTCCCTGCGCGCATTGGCCATGTGGACGAGGAAGTCCTTGGCCTTCAGGTCCTGCACGAAGGAGGTCATGTTCTCGCACAGCCCCAGAGCCTTGGCAACAGGGCAGCTCCCGCAGGCGGACTGCGCGTCGACGCCTTCCTCTCTTTTTTCCTCCACCTCCTTTTTGGCGGCTTCCCCCTTCTTCTCGGAGGTCTTATCGGCCATTCTCCTCCTCCTCTTTTTCCCGTGGCCGGACAAAGTCCAGGACAAGGCGGTTTTCGTCGAAGCGCGCTCCCTCCGCCCGTAGTCCGGACAAAACGCGAGGCAGGATGATATCCCGCTTGTAGTTGCCTATCTTGACAACCAGTTCGTATTCCCTCTGTATCAACTCCACGTCGTCCTTGCCCACCAGGGGAAGGGGTATGGACAACTGGTAGTCCTGGCCTTTCTTGACCACCTTCTGCGTCTCCCCCCGGAAGAGCAGGTCCGCCGGGTCCGCATCACCGAAGAGCTCGCCTGCCGTTCTTTCGAGCATCTCCAGGCCTACGATCTCCCGGTCGAAGAGGGGCAGTTTCAGTATGGGCAGAGGATAGAAGGCCTCCTCGACCTCCTTGCCATATATTTCCTGTAGATGCTTCCATTCCTCGAAATAGGCATCACTGACCTCTGCGGGGATGATTCGATTGGCCACCACCGCGTCACAGCTGAAGCCGAACAGATTGAGGTAGGTGTAGGTCCGCTGCACCTCCTTGATGACCATCTTCTCCGGGTTGAGCACCAGGCGTATGGATGATTTATCGGGGTCGCAGAGGATCTCCTGCAGGCTCTCCATGCGATGGAAGAAATTCTCGATGGAATCGAAAAGCCGGCTGTCCGGCATGGGGATCCCCGCTACCGCCTTCATGTCCTGTGTGATCGGGAACCTGGTGATGAACTTCATCAGGGGTCGAGCCAGATTGGTTGTCTTGCGTCCCAAAGGGAAGAGGCGTTCCATCCACCACTTGGTGATATCCGGGAAGCTGAGCATGCGCATTGTCTCCCCGGTGGGGGCGCAGTCCACCACGATGACATCGTAATCGCCCTGATCATGATGCTTTTTGATCTCCAGGAGAGAGAAGAGCTCATCCGTGCCGGGGTAGGATATGAGTTCATCCACCAGGATCTCGTCTATGCCCCCCCACGAGAAGACCTCCTCGACGTAATTCTGTATGGTTACCCAGGTGTCCTCCATTTCCAGGAGGACGTTTATCTCCTGGCCCCAGAGATTGTGGACGATCTCGGTGGGTTCGTGCGCTATCTCCACGTCCAGGGAGTCGGCCAGGCTGTGCGCGGCATCGGTGCTGATGACCAGGGTATTGTATCCGAGCTGCGCGGTACGTAGAGCGGTTGCGGCGGCGATGCTCGTCTTCCCTACCCCACCTTTGCCGGTATAAAGGATGATGCGCAAGCCTTCCCCTCCTTCGCACGCAACCAGTGCATATTCACCATATAATTTACCTGACTCGCGATGCTTCTATTCTACTGCCTGTGGGCGTGTAAATACATCCGATCCGTGTTTTCGCAGTGCCGTCCACTCAGCGCCAGTAGTCCGGAGTCAGCCAGGAGAAGAGGTTATCCGTGTCCTGCAACCCCGAGAGGAGGTCTGCGTCGATCTCTCCGCGGTCGAGCATGGTGGAGATGGCCTCGTATCTGTCTAGATGGGCCGCGAAGCGGGCACGGGCGTAGTCGGCGGCAGCATCCCTGCTGACCATGAAACTCCAATCGCTGGATTCCAGGAGTAGCATCTCGCGCGCGGCCTGGGTCACGGCTTGCCCGGTCTCCTTCCCTCCACCCCACATATTGATGAGCCGTGCGAAGTCCTCCTCGGCCCGGTATGTGTCTTCCCACATATCTTCGGTGCCCGGATTGACCCAGGTCGAGAAGGTTCCATCCACGTTCCATGCGGTCATACGTGGAGAGAGGGTGGGCAGCTCCTGGGCCTTGGCTTCCTCCACAACGCCGGCCGGCAGCAAAGCCTCCCCACGGAGAAGGTCCAGAACCTCTCGCAGCCACGCCGGCCCCTCCCGCCACCAGTGCCCCATGAGCTCGGTGTCGTAGGCGGCGAGTATCACGCCGGGAGCATCAGCATTGCCGGCGGAGAGCTCCTTCACGCGACCCCTGAGCCTGGCGGCGAAATCCCCGGCGTCAACCTTCGCCAGCGTCGCGGCCCTTTCGGGGTAGTAGATGTCCTTTTCGTCCAGGGGTGTACCCTCCGAGGTTACCCTCCAGTACTGGAAGCCCCATCCGTCATAATCGCGTTTGGCGAACTCCCGGTAGTCACCTCCTGCGGGATATCCCCGCTCGGTCCAGACCAGTTCGTGGGCCATCTCGTCTCGCATGATGGCCAGGAGGGGGGTCGATCCCAGCCTGAGAGGCCGGCAGGTCCGAGCTACCTCGTCAGCGCCGCCCGCGGCACTGAAATCGAGGATGACGTAGGTGAACGGCGGTGATAAGGAGGCCAGGACATCGTCAAGGTCGGGCGTATACGAACACTCAGGCAGCCACAGCCCCCGCGGCTCACGCCCGAAGCAGCGCCGGTAGCTCTCCAGGCCTATTTCGATCTGGGCCAGGCGGTTGCGGTCGGAGCCCAGGGATGGGAGGTGGGCATGGGTGGCCGCGCTGGCGAGAACCTCGACAACGCCTGCATCCATCCCGTCCCTGAGCGTCTCCATCATCCTGCCGCGCAAGCGTTCCTCGAAGTCCCGCAGAAGGTCACGGTAGAGGTCGCCGAAGAAGGAGGCCAGGCTGCACCGTGGTCCGTCGCCCATACCCTTGAGCCGCTCCATCTCCAGGCGGGTATGGCCTATCTTGTTTCTGAGATACCGATCCAGCCTTTCCTCGAGGTAGCCGTCCTGGAGCTGCTCTGCCAGAACCGGGGTCATGGTGATGGCCAGTTTTCCCTGCAGCCTTCCGGCGGTCAGATCCTCGATGATTCTCCAGATGGGGAGGTAGCTCTCGGCCCAGGCTTCCAGGAGCCATTCCTCTCCTACGGGCCAGTCGCCATTACGTCGTACGTAGGGCATATGCGAGTGGAGGAGGAGTACGGTGCCGGCTGCAACCATGTCATGACTCCCCGGGCTCCCGCATGGCCGCAGGCTTGAAGCCGACGGCGATAAAGTCGAGGGCGTCCTGCAGGTCTTGGCGGCGCAGGGCGAAGTCCCGCGTTCCGATGCGGGGGATGAAGAGTGGCCGGTAGAAGAAGCGGTCCAGCAGCGGTGGTATCTCCAGGCAGAAGCGGGAAAAATTACGCCGGGACATCAGGTCGTGCAGGCGCAGCAGGCGGGCGTGGAACAGGCCCAGCATGTCCACGCGGTCAAAGAATCCCCGCATGAAGTCGAAGAACTGGTGCGAGTCGTACTCGATGATATGGAAGGGGTTCACCGGTTCGTCGCGGCCGGGGGAGATGAGCAGCCGGTTGGGGGTTGTGATCACACAGAGGCCGCCCGGCGCAAGCACTCGCCGCGCCTCCCGCATGAAACGAGCCGGTTCGTGCAGGTGTTCGATTACCTGGAGGGAACAGACCAGGTCGAAGGAGTCATCCTCCATATCCAGGTCGTAGATGTCCGAGTACAGGAAGCGCAGGTTCGGGCGGCGGTATTTTCCCCGGGCGTGATAGATGGCTTCCGGCGCAAGGTCCACCCCTGCCACCTGGGCGGCACGGCTGGACAGCAAGCAGGTACCGTATCCCTCTCCACAGCCCAGGTCCAGCACCCTCTTATCCTCCGCCAGCGACAACACGTAATCGTAGGCTACGAGATGGCGCTGGAACCAGTAGTTCTCCTCGCGCACTCCCGGAAGGGTCCTTTCCCCCGTCAGTATCAGCTCGGGGTAGGAATCGAGGGGGAGATCGGATGTGTCGACTTCTTCTCTCATGGTGTCTCTACACCTCACAGGATGGTGGGCATGGGGATGGACAGCCAGGCCACCGCGGAGGCCAGGACCACCGCCCCGGCTATTACCAGGTAGAAGTTGGACAGCCCCCAACCAAGGCCCACGAGAATCAGGCCCGCACATGCGCTACTGGCTGCGTATACCCAACGGCTTTTGATCATTTGACCAGGTTGAGAACCTTCTTGAACTCCTCGCCATCAGCCCGGTAGGTCACTTCGTATATCAGGGCTTCCGAGGTGGTGATCACGGCGCCCTCCTGCCGCAACCTCGCCAGCGCCGTCTCGTGGTCCTCGCGCCTGCGCGTGCCCGTGCCGTCGGACACCACCTGTACGAGGTATCCCCGGTGCAGTGCGTCGTGTACCGTCTGGGACACGCATATGTGGGTCTCGATGCCGACGACCAGGAGGCGCTTTCTCCCGGTTGCGGCCAGCGCCGCGGCGAACTCGGGGACCCCGAAACAACTGAAGATACGCTTGAGTACGGGCTCGTAAGCGGGAAGGGCCGCCTTTACCTCGTCCACGCTGTATCCCAGTCCTTGCGGATAGTGTTCCGTGAGCACTATCGGAATGTCGAAGATGGACGCGAATGCGATCAACCGCGTCATGGTCGCTACGACCTCCTCGCGGTTATGGATCATCTTCACCAGTTTCTCCTGGGGGTCGATGACCACCAGTACGCTGTCATCGGCGTTGGCCAGGGAGGCGTGTCTTTCCATGACCTTTCCTTTCAGTCCTCTTCTTCCTCTTCCTCGGTTATCTCCTCGAGGTAATCGTCGACCAGCCGGGAGACGTGGATAGCGGAGTTGAAGGCGGTGTCGCCACCCGTCCCCTCCGCGCTGGTGGTATCTCCGCAGAGGAAAAAATTGTCTATGGAGGGTATGGTGAAACCGGGCCGGTCTTCACGGGTCTGGCCGGGGCGCGGCAGAAAGCCGTCCACCATGGTCAGGCGCAGGGTACGCTCCCAATCCAGCACCTTCCATATGTCCGGGAGCATCTCCTCGAGCAGGTCGCGCAGGCGCTGCTCCTCTCGCTCCATCTTCTCGGAATTCTTGACCCAGGGCAGGGGCAGGGGGTAATACCAGGAGAGGAGTTGCCTGCCCTCCGGTGCCATTGCGGGGTCGATATTGGAGGTGAACTGCCCCATAGTCACGGGATCGGAGGTGACCAGCAGGCCGCTCTTGTCGGTGATCGGCTCCTTCAGCCCGATATCCATGGAGATGCCGGCGGTGGGAACGAGTTCACGCGCCTTCTTCACGAACTTGATGGGCAGGTCTTTTCCCCCGAAAAGGTCCGCGATTCCCTGTACCGGTATGGCACATATGACCGCCCCGGCGCTATACACGGCATTATCCGTTTTTACCTGGTTGACTATGCCTTTCTTGAGCATGAGGCGGGTGACCTTGGCGCCGGTCATTATCTGTCCGCTCTTCTCGAGTTCCTCCCGCAGGCCTTCGATTATGCTGCGTGTGCCCCCCTCCGGGTATCCCACCTTCACCTTGGAGCGCAGGGCTTTCTTGAGGAATGCGGCTAACTCGCCGGCTGAGGAATAACGGGGGTCGGGAGCGATGATTCCGATGCCGGAGATCACGCGCAGGATCTCCAGGGTCTCCTGGGATTTGCACCCCGCCGTAAAGTCCTCCAGGGAGAGCTGATACTTTTTCGCCGGGTTGCCCAGGACCAGTTTACCCAGGTATCGGGCGGCACTGAGTTTAGCCGTGAAAGGAAGCATGGAGGACCTGAAGATCTTTCCTACGCTGTTGGGCAAGGGTTGGAATTCGCCTTCCCGCCACAGTTCGGCCTCGCCCGGAGCGATGAAATCCAGCTCGCGGTCGAGGCGGCGGAAGACTGCAGCGGCGGCTCCGGCCGAAGCGAAGCGGTTGGCGTGTATCCCGTATTCGACGGTATAGCCGTCCTTATCCATGAATCCGGCCCTCCCACCGAGGGATCGGGATTTTTCGAGCAGCAGGACCTCATAGCCCTTATGCGCCAGCAGGGCTCCCGCCGCAAGTCCGGCATATCCTCCACCTATCACGATGACGTCGTAGTCCATGCTCTTCCTTTCCGCAGCCCGTCCTCAATCCGTATGGGGTGTCGCTTTCGTACGAAGATAATTAAAACACAAAAATAGGCTGAAGGCTGAAGGGAGCCTCGGGGCGTGGCCCCGAGGCTTGTCGCGAGGATGTGGCGCCGATGCGGCGGTTTGCCTTAAGATGACTTCAGCAACCGGGAGGTATGGAAGGTGGCGCGAAACATGCGCAGGGAGAAAGTTACTTTCTACGCCGACTGCTTGGGCCAGATAAGGCTGGAGGGAATCCTCGAGATGCCCGAGGGAGCGGAAAGACCGCAGGCCTGCATCCTCTGCCACCCCCATCCCATAGGGGGCGGGTCCATGTACGTACCCCTGCTGGAGACCATGGCCCGCGTGCTGGTAGCGAGTGGTCGGGCATGCCTGCGCTTTAACTTTCGCGGCGTGGGCATGAGCGGGGGCGTGTCCTCGGGCGGCCTCTGCGAGGTAGAGGACGTCGAAGGAGCATATGGGTTCCTGCGGGAAAGGGAAGATCTCGCCGTGGAGAATCTGGCGGTGGCTGGCTGGTCGTTCGGGTCCTGGATCGGGCTGAGGTGGGCGGTGCAGTGCGGGCTGCCATGCCGGGTTGCACTGGTAAGCCCGCCTATGGTCGGTTTCGATTTTTTCCATTTCCTCGAGGCGGAGGATGCCGTCCTGCCCGGGGATACCATCATTGTCAGTGGCTCGTACGACCAGTTCAACGACTTGCGGAAACTGCGGGACCTGTCCTCGCGGCTGGAGGCGGAACTGCGCATACTGGAAGGCGCGGACCATTTCCTCTTCGGTTACGAGCAGGAAATCGCCGAGATAATCGCTTCCCACTGGAATCGGAACACGCTTCGATGACCTGTATCGCGTGAGCGGCGGTGCCCTCCAAGCCGCGACGGTGCCAGGTCTTCGGTGTGAAGAGGCGGCTTCCTCCCCTTCTTTTGGCTTCGCTCACATTTAAGACCTGGCACGCCTAAGTTTGGGAATGAGCCCACTGGCTGCTTCCCCGGCCGAGACGAGCGCCCTCCGCCGAGCCTAGATCAACTTCCACGTGGGTAGAATGATAATGAGGGGGTGTTTGGCATGGACCGTAAAGAGCTGTTGACGATGGTCAGAGACAAGGCGGGCCTGCAGAGCCTGCAACAGGCAGACAAGGCCGTAAGGGCGATTGTCGGCGTCCTCAAGACTATGCTCTCACATGACGTGGCCGAAGAGATCGAGGAGTCCCTGCCACAAGACCTGCGCGAGGGATGGAGGGTAGTAGAACCTTTTCCAGCGGATATCCTCGAGAGAGAGGATATCTATTTCGAGGGAGTGGTGGAAGAGGAGCCGGGGCAGCATCCAACCATCACCCACGGCTGACGGGATCGGTGCTCTATTGCGCATGAACGTTCATCCTGGACGTTGAGGCACGACTTCGATCGCAGGCTTGGAGTCATCCGAAGTGCCCTGCAGGCGGCCATTCCCGATCACATGTTTCACTATACGTCCGCTAAACGAGCCAGTTCACGCCACGATGTTGGGCGGCGGCCAGTATCGCAGTGCCGGACATACGCGTCCCGTGGGGATAGCCTCGCAAGGTCTTCCGGTCAACGAGGGTGGGCCGGCCCGTCCATCGCGACCACGCGGGTGAGGGATCCGCGGGAAGCGGATGGCTATGCCCGGCCCGCATCCCGCCGCGGGCCGGTCGCACTCGCCGCGTACCCGGCGGATCGCCATGTCAAACAGCGCTTCTACCAGCAAAAACTCGCTTTGCTGCCCCCCCGGTTTTATTTGCATTATAGGGGGCTAATGGATATAATACTTTGGGTGCGCCGGAGGGGTAATAAAGACACCGACCACTCGCGATGAGGACTTCACCGGGGACTCTGGAGCCTTCGTAGAGAAGGCCGTGAGCCGTCGGTTTTATATACGTTGAAAACCGGCCGTGGTGGCCGAAAAGAAAGTGCGGGACGACCGGTCGAGATATCAGTTTTGTAAGAGGAAAGGAGTTGCAGCATGGTTCCGAGTGACCTGGAGATCGCGCAAGCGGCGGAACTACTTCCCATCATGGAGATCGCCGAGAAGATGGGCCTGGAGGAAGACGAGATCGAGCTGTATGGCAAGTACAAGTGCAAGGTCAACTTCGAGGATGTCCTGAAGAGGATGAAGGACGTTCCCGATGGCAAGTACATCGATGTAACCGCCATCACCCCGACCCCGCTTGGCGAGGGTAAGACGGTCACGTCGATCGGCTTGACCCAGGCCTTGGGCGAGATCGGCAAGAACGTCGTCCTCACCCTGCGCGAGCCCTCCATGGGGCCGGTATTCGGCATCAAGGGAGGCGCGGCAGGAGGGGGTTACTCCCAGGTGGTTCCCATGGAGGACCTCAACCTCCACTTCACCGGGGATATCCACGCTGTCGGTGCAGCCCATAACCTGCTCGCGGCGATGATCGATACCAGCATCCTCCTCAAGAACCCCTTGAACATCGATCCCCTGAGCGTCTCCTGGAGGAGGGTGGTCGACATCAGCGACCGTGCCCTGCGCGATATCGTCATCGGTCTGGGCGGTCGCGCCAATGCCTATCCCCGCCAGACGGGTTACGATATAACCGTGGCCTCGGAGGTCATGGCCATTCTGGCGCTGTCCAACTCCCTGAAGGACCTGCGGGAGAGGCTGGGCCGCATAGTAATAGGTTACACGTATGACGGCGAGCCGGTGACGTCTGAAGACCTCAAGGCGGCGGGAGCCATGACCGTGCTCCTGAAGGAAGCCCTCAAGCCCAACCTCATCCAGACCCTGGAACACCAGCCCTGCCTGATGCATTGCGGACCCTTCGCCAACATCGCTCACGGCAATAATTCCGTAGTCGAGGACCTGGTGGCCTTGAAGTGCGGCGATTACGTGGTTACGGAATCCGGGTTCGGCGCCGACTGCGGCGCGGAGAAGATGATGAACATCAAGGTCCGGGCCCTGGGCGTTTCTCCCGACTGCGTGGTAATTACCGCCACCATACGAGCCCTGAAGATGCACGGCGGCGCCTTCGAAGCGCGCCCGGGCAAGCCGCTGGACGAGGAACTGGTGAAGAAGGAGAACATGCCGGCCCTCGAAGAAGGTACGGGCAACCTCATCAAGATGATCGAGAACATGAAGCTCTTCGGCGTCCCGGTTGTAGTGACCATCAACAAGCGCACCACCGACACGGACAAAGAGATAGCGCTGGTCAAGAAGCTGGCCGAAGGGGCCGGCGTCGTAGCCTGCGTACCCATCGACGTGTGGGCAAAGGGCGGAAAAGGCGGCACCGAGGCCGCGGAAGCCGTGGTGGAAGCCTGCGATCAGCCCAAGGACTTCAAATTCCTCTACGATATCAACGCGCCCATCAAGGAGAAGATAGAGACTATCGCGACCAAGATCTACGGAGCGGACGGAGTGGACTACGCGCCCGAGGCAGAGAAGAAGATCGAGCAGTACACCAAGGCCGGATACGACAAGCTGCCCCTCTGCATGGCCAAGACCCACCTGTCGCTCTCGCACGATCCCGAGCTCAAGGGGGTACCCAAGGGGTTCCGTCTGCCCGTCCGGGACATCGTTCCTTCCATCGGCGCCGGGTTCCTCTACCCGCTGTGTGGCGCCATGAGGACCATGCCCGGTCTACCCAGCCGCCCCGCGGCGGTCGACGTGGACATCGACGAGGACGGCAAGACCCTCGGATTGTTCTGATCCGCGCTCCGGGTAACTATTGACTGGCAGTAACGATGCCCCGGTCCGTGGGACCGGGGCATCGACCGGAAAAGGCATGTAACACGGAAAGGATGACACTTGGAGGACAGCTGCAGGGTACTGTTCATGCCGGACAACCGCTACATCGTGGTCAGCGCGGGGGAAAACCTCCTCAGGGCGGCCATGGACGCCGATGTACACATCAACGCGTCCTGCGGGGGTTCCGGTTCCTGCGGTAAGTGCCGGGTGATCATCGATGAAGGCGAGGTCGAGCGGGAGCCCAACGCCAAGCTCGGCGATTCCGAAATAGCCAGGGGTTATGCGCTTGCCTGCCAGACCAGGGTCCTCTCGGACCTCAAGGTGACCGTGCCCCTGGAGTCGCGTATAGGGGACAAGAAGATCTTCGAGCGCGCCGAGCCCACGCCCGCCCACGGCTATCTCCTCGCCGCCGCGGACTGGGAGGAGCGGCTGCCGGAGTGGGAGCTAGACCCACCCACGCGCAAGGTCCACCTGGTCTTGTCGGAGCCGACCCTGGACGACAATACCAGCGACGCCGAGCGCATCAAACGCGGGCTGTCCGTGGAGGCGGGGCTGCGCGACGTGGTGGTGGACTACCCCGTACTGCAGCGGCTGCCCAACATGATCCGCCAGAGTGACTGGGATATAACGGTGACGGTGCTGGATTCCGGTGATGAGCTGCGCGCCGTGCGCATCGAGCAGGGGGATACCACCCTGAGGCAGTCGGCCATCGCCATCGACGTGGGCACCACCACCATCTCATCCGAGCTCATAGACCTGCGCACGGGAGAGGTGACGGCAAGGGCTTCCGACTATAACGCCCAGGTTGCCTTCGGAGAGGATGTGATAACCCGCATCATCTACGCCACGCGCGGTACGGGCCTGGCCAAGCTGCAGTCGGTGGTGGTGGGGACCATCTGGAACCTCATCAAGAACCTGGTGGAACAGGCGGGTATCGAGTACTGCAACGTCACCCACGTTGTGGTAGCAGGGAACACGACCATGATGCACCTGCTTCTGGGCTTGAATCCCAAATATATCCGGGAGGAGCCGTATATCCCCTCCGGCACTCTGTTTCCCTGGATAAAATGCTCGGATATCGGCTTGCGCATAGCCGCGGGCGTATATCTCTATGCCATCCCTTGCGTGGCAAGCTACGTGGGGGGAGATATCGTTGCGGGCATGCTGGCCTCGGGTATCTTCAATACCGAAAAGATGACCCTGTATATCGACATCGGCACGAACGGGGAGATGGTGCTGGGAAACCGGGACTGGATGCTCTCCTGTTCATGCTCGGCCGGACCAGCCTTCGAGGGCGGTGGCGTGAAGCACGGCATGCGGGCAACCGGGGGTGCTATCGAACAGGTGCGCATCGATAAAGTGGGTTACGAGCCCATGATCATCACCGTGGGAAACAGGAAACCCATCGGCATCTGTGGATCGGGCCTCATCGATCTGCTCTCGGAGATGTATCTCACCGGCCTCATGAACGAGAAAGGGAAGATAAACACCGACCTTCCCACCGCGCGCGTGCGCGGGAAGGAAGGTAGTGCCGAATACGTGATCGTATGGGCGGAAGACTCGGCAACCCGCCGGGATATCGTCATCACCGACGTGGATATCGACAACCTCATGCGGGCCAAGGCGGCGGTGTATGCCGGCATCGAGATCCTCCTCTCCTCCATGGACATGGATGTATCCGTCATAGACGAGCTGCTCATAGCGGGCGCCTTCGGCCGCTACCTCGAGGTGGACAAGGCGGTGACCATCGGTCTCCTGCCGGACATCGGTTATGAAAAGATTAAGTTCGTTGGAAACGGGTCGCTGCTGGGTGCGCACCTCACGGCGCTGTCCAAGGAGATGATGGACAAGGCCAACGATATCGCCCGGCAGATGACATACCTCGAGCTGTCCATGAATCCGGCGTTCATGGACCACTATATGTCGGCACTGTTCTTTCCCCATACCAACCTGGATGCCTTTCCCACCGTGGCCGAGAAGCTGGAATCATACCGGTCGGTACAGCGCATGGCCGCCGAAACCGCCGCCGGCGAAGGAGAGGAAGGGTGAGATGTCATACGTGATCGCCGTAGCGGGCAAGGGGGGCACCGGCAAGACTACTTTCTCCTCCATATGCGTCGATTTTCTCGCGCGTACCACGGGTAAAGCAGTGCTCGCCGTGGACGCCGATTCCAACGCCAACCTGGACCTGGCCCTGGGTACGCGGTCAGAGAAGACTATCGGCTCGGTCAGGGAGTACCTCACCGATAATATCAAGAACATGCCTGCGGGCATGTCCAAGGATGCATGGGTGGAGATGCTCCTGCAACAGGCGCTGGTAGAGGAGAAGGGTTACGACCTCATCTCCATGGGCAGGCCGGAGGGCCCGGGCTGTTACTGCTATCTCAACAGCATCTTCCGGCGTTACCTGGATATCATGACCGGACACTACGACTACGTGGTCATGGACAACGAGGCGGGTATGGAGCACCTCTCGCGCCGTACCACTACCGGGGTGGATATTATGTTCATCTCCTCAGATCCCACCGTGCGCGGGGTCGAGACCGCACTGCGCATCCGCGATCTGGCCCGGGAGCTCAAGCTGAACATCGCGCGCATGGCGCTGGTGGTCTCCAGGGTCCGCAACGGCCTGCCGGATAACCTGCGCGCCATCGCCGAGGAAGGGAACCTGGAGCTTGCGGGGGCGGTCCCCGACGACGATATGGTGCGAGACTTCGACGAGGCCGGCAAAGCGCTCTCGGACCTGCCCGCAGAAAGCCCGGCCCGCCTTGCCGTGGAGGAGATAATAGCCTCCTACGTCAAGGTGCCCGAGGCCGGCAAATGAAGGGGAGGGCATCTCGGCATGCCCGCACTTCTTGGAGAAGGACCATAATTATGGAATTATGGGCGGAATGATGAGATAATCGTTTATTGGACCGGGGAGGTCAGACAATGTACGTAGAGAAGCCCATGGTCGTATTTCTGGATAAGCTCGCCTCCAGGTCACCGGAGCCAGGCGGTGGGTCGGTTTCGGCACTCGTAGGAGCGCTGGGAGCGGCCCTGGTTTCCATGGTGGGAAACCTTACCCTTGGCAAGGAAAAATATGCCGATGTCCAGGATAAGGTGGATGAGCTGCTGGAATCCTCCGAGAAACTCCGCGAAGAACTGCAGAGCCTGATCCAGAAAGATACCGAGGTCTACGCCGACGTCTCCGCCGCTTTCAAGCTGCCCCGCGAGACGGAAGGGGAGAAAGCGGAGCGGGCGTCTCGCATCCAGGAAGCCCTGAAGCTGGCGACCGAAGTGCCCTTCGAGATCGCAGAAAAATGCCTGGAGGTCGCTCGACTGTCCGAGACATCGGCCGTGATCGGCAATGTCGGGGCGGTGAGCGATGCCGGAGTGGCGGTGCTCCTGGCCGAGGCTGCCGCGCAGAGCGCGGCGCTGAACGTGAAGATCAACGTCAACAGCATCGAGGACCGGGCATTCTCGCAAGGCAAGTGGTCCCGCATCCAGGAGATCCTGGAGGAGACGGCGGCACTGCGCGAGCGCGTGGTACAGCTGACCTACGAGAAGTTAGGATAACAACCGAGCTGGCGAGGTTGTTATCCGTATTGCGAGGAGCGAAGCGACGCGGCAATCTCGCTCGAAGAGAGCAATATTCGTGATAGGTGTTTGCTGCGAGGAGCGAAGCGACGCGGCAATCTCGCTCGA
>QZKE01000016.1 GCA_003598015.1 Actinomycetota bacterium
GATGGAGTCGTGCCCGCCCTCCCGGTCCTTCCAGTACATGGCGCGCTCGCACACCACCTCCCCGTCCGTGGCCTGCACCAGGGTGGAGACGTGATAGGTACGCACGTAGTCGTGCAGGGGGAAGCTCTTCCTGCCTCTCGCCGGTATCTCCAGGTTTTGAAGCGCGGGCAGTACCATCCTGCCCTGATCGGTGTTGAGGATGAGGTTGACGTGGACCGGACTCTCCCCCGGGTTCTGCACCAGCACCCAGGTTTCGAATCCCTCGGTGGCCGCGGCGGAAACGCCGCCATCGCTGCTCTGCACGAAGCCCCCCAGGACCTCGACCCCGTTCGTCTTTTTCTCCTGCCTGGCTATACCGAGGATGAGGAGGAGGGAGACAAGCAGGCAGAGCAGGCAGACCGACAGGATGCGGACGTACCTGATGCCCTTGATCCTTTGCCGCAAATCCAAGTCCTCCATGGCCCCCCCTGGCTTCACGTACCGTGCGAGCGGCTCCTTACCTTATTCTCGGCAAACCCCCTGGAGGGTTGTAAGAGCGAAGTGGCGTGACTGGACCCTCTTCTACTACAACGCCGCGGGGCGGTAAAAATTGCACCCGCACATATTTGAGTCAGGCCCCGGGCCTCCTTCCCGCCTCCAGCACTAGTTCGAAGAGTTCCCTGGAGGTATAGGAAGGTTGCCAGCCCAGTTCGCGCTTGATCTTCTCGTTGCTACCCACCATGGAGTAGCGGAACATGTTCACCCAATGGGAGGAGAAAGGGGAGAGCCTGAAGCGGTAGGCGAGATCCACGATCCTGCACATGAGGTCCGCCGGGACGGCGGGGGCGATCATGCCGGCCCGCTCGGTCATCTCCGAGAAAGAAATGGTGTCGTCGCTGGTCACGTGGTAAATGCCCTTCGCCTGCTCATGCAGCACCAGGCTGATGGCAGATGCCAGGTCATCCTCGTGGAGAAATTGCGTATGGGGATCGCATCCGCGCAGGCTCAGGGCGAACTTGCGGCTGAACACCCACGAGATGGTATTGTCCAGGCGCCTGCCGACGATGACGCAGGGACGGAGGATGGTGACCGCGAGCTCGGGGTGCTGCTGGCTCAGGCGGTAGAGGTAATGCTCTATCTCCGCCTTGCTGTAGGAGTAATAGCAGCGGCAGTCTCCCCGCGGGTACTCGTCCTCGCTCATGGGGAAGGGGTTGTCGGGGTGGGCCCCGAAGGCCGCCATGCTCGATACCTGTATCAGCCAGGGCGTACCGGTGTCCAGGCAGGCACGGAAGACGTTCTTGGATCCGTTGATGTTGATGTCGTAGGTCTTCTCCTTGTCCCTGATCTCGTCGAGCACGAAGGCCATGTGCAGTGCGGCGCCGCAGCCGCGCATGGCCTTCCTGATCCCGGCGGCGTCCCTCACGTCGACTGCGTGGAACTCGAGCTTGCACGACTCGACGGCCGGCGGTCTGAGGTCTACGCCGACGATTTCGCTGACGGAGGCATCCTCCTCGAGCGCACGCAACACCACCGTTCCCAGGTATCCGGATATCCCGCTGATGAAAAGACGCAAAGCCATCACCTCCATTTGACTGTCTCCGCCCGAGATTCTAGCAGAAATCCCTTCGATAACCGAGACTATCCCTGACTTCTTGTTCGATGTAGCTGTTCGGTGAATGTCGATGATCTCGGGGGACCCCACGCCGCCCCGGTCAAGCGGCTATTCTTGACCGGCGCGTTTGGGTTAAAATCGGGAACAGGCCGGACGGAGGCGCCGCGAAGGAGTTGCATGGACATACTCTTCATATGCAAGACCCTGCCCCATGAGAAGGTGATCGGCGGACCCGTCATCATCTACAACCGCGTGCGTATCCTCTCGCAGCGCCACAACGTGTCCCTGCTCTCTTTCGTCTCACAGGACGAAACGGACCTCACGGGGACCGTATCGCGTTTCTGCCGGGATTTCCAGGCGGTGCCCATGCCCACCTACGGCAACCCGCTGCGTAAAGCCTGGGACTTCTTCTTCTCCCCCACGCCCATCTACTTCCTCAATAACTATGCGCAGGAGATGTACGCACGGCTGCGCGGGATGGTGAGCCGCAACCGCTACGACGTGGTGATCAGCGAGTATTCCATGGTGGCGCAGTATCTCTACCGCAACCCCGACCTGGAGGGCATCAAGCGCGTGATGTCCGTACACGAGTGCTATTATCTCGCCCGCCGCAAGGCCTGGCGGGTGCAGGGCCTCTCGCGTGAGGGGCTGTCGGCGCTGGTGAACCTCAAGGGCCTCAAGAGGTACGAGTTCGACATGTACGCGGACGCGGACCGCGTGCTCGTGCTCACCCCGGAGGGGAAGGAGGAACTGCTGGGAATAAGGGCGGACCTGGACATAGCGGTAGTGCCGCACGGGGTCGACGTGGATCACTTCTGCGTCTCGGGGGAGTGCGTGAAGGAGCAGGCGGTGATGTTCCTGGGCAACTACCCCCATGACCCCAACCGCGACGCGGTGCTCTATTTTCACGCGAGGATCTGGCCGCGGGTGAAAGAGGAGATACCGGAGGCCGTCTTCTACGTGGTGGGCAAGGATCCCACGCCGGACCTGTTGGACCTGGCGCGGTCGGATCCCTCGGTAGTGGTGACCGGGACCGTCGAGGACGTGCGGCCGTATTTCGAGAGGGCCAAGGTCTTCGTGAATCCCGTACGCATCGGGGGCGGTTTTCGCGGGAAATTGCTCGAGGCCATGTCCATGGGCCTCCCCATCGTCACCACTTCCCTGGGGGCCGAGGGCGTTAACGCCGAGAGCGGAAGGGATATGATCGTGGCCGACGAACCCGGGGAATTCGCCGCCGCCGTCGCGCGCCTGCTGCGGGACGACGCCATGTGCGAGAGCCTGGGCGATAACGCGCGCGACATGGCCGTGGAGTCATTCTCCTGGGAAAAGGGCGTGGAGGAGCTGGAGCGGGTCCTGCTCGAGATCGTCGATGGCTGAATTCCCTGCAAAACACGCGAGAGCCTGCAGCGCTCGTTTTAGTATGACGTTTCGGTAGAAAAGCCTACGGCGGCACGGTGCCAGCCGCCTGCCCTGGCGAAGCCAGGCTTGGCACGCATACGCACGCCGTCTCACCCCAGGTCTTCCTCCAGCACCTCCACCAGGTACTCCACCAGCCTCGGCCCGTACCCCTGCTCGGCGTGGCCGAAGTCCGCAAAGGTCTTCAGGCGGCAGCCGTCCCCGGCCCTCCGCGAGAGCTCGCGCGCCTGCTCCACCTCGAAGATGAAATCATCTTCCCCCTGGATAATGGTGAAGGGTTGGGGCGCGATGAGGGGTACGAGACGGCATGGCGGCGCCTGACGCTTCCAACTTCCGTCAACCCGGACGCCATAGCGGAAACGGGTGAATATGCGCCCCAGGGGGTTGCCCATGAGCAGGCGTATGAGGCGCGCGCCCGGCGCACGGGCGGAGTTGATATCCGCCGGGACGCTGATGGCGGTGATCGAGTCCAGGCCGCCATAGATGGCGGCGTAGCGTATGGCCACGACGCCTCCCATGGAGAAGCCGACGGCGGCGACGAAGCGATTGCCCTCGCCCCGTGCCGTCTTCGCCATGGCTGCGAGGTCCTGCACCTCGCGGTAGCCGAAGGTGCAGCGCCCGGGGGAGAGGCCATGGCCGCGGAAATCGAAAGTATATACCGTGAAGAAGCGGGAGAGGTCCTGCGCCAGGGCCACGAAACCGCGGATGTTCTTGTTGCCCCCGAAACCGTGGCAGAGGATGACTCCCCGCTCGGGCGCCGGCCCCAGCCGCAAGGCATCCAGGCATATGCCGTCATCGGTCTCCACCGTGAGGTGCAGCGTCGGCAGCGTGTAGGCTGCGAACATCGTGTCTTCGGGAAGCTCCGCGTTCACCGTCGTATCCATCCTGTGACCGCCCTCTTCGTGGACTATGAGCTCGATTCTACGCCCCGATGCGGCCCAGCGGTCTTTCGGCACAGCCCGCAGGTAGCTAAGATTCCTCCTTGGAGGCCCGGTGGTGTTTGCGCATGGAGAGAAGGACCATGATCAGTACCAGCAGGACCATCACGCTCAAAAGGACCAGTACCAGCCAGGTGCGCTGGGTGGAGACGGATATCTCCATCCCGGCGCTGTATGTGCCGGGTATGCGGTCGTATTCGGGGTAGGACGAGGTGAGGACGACCGTAGCCGTGTTGGATCCGCTGGCCTTGCCCTCGAGGTTCCAGGTCACCTCCACGATGGAACCCGGTTCCAGGTCCCCCAGGTCTACTTCCTTCTCGGCCTTGGAGGAGAACTTGAGGCCGCTGTCTTCAGGCAGGATCAGGCGGGCCCTGGCGTTGGGAAGGGCTCTTTTCCCACTCACATGTATCTCCACCACGGCGTCGATGGGCACGTTTACCTCAACCCTCAGCTCGGGGGCGGCAATATCTACGGCCAGGTATGATTGAAGGTTATCCATGAGGACGGTAATTGCCTCCCCGAATGGGGCATAGGCCGAGAGCAGCCCACCGTTCTCCTCGCCCACCTCGCCTTCGGCCGGACGGTGCATGTAGAGGTCGAAGCATATGGGGGAGGATGCACCGTTGCCTTCGTAGGCCCAATCGGTGGAAGAGCCGGTGAAGGGGGCCCCGGGGGTACCCACTAGGGCCGGGAAGGGAAACACGGCGGACAGTTCCGACAGCACGCTCTCGTAGAAAGACGCCTCAGGATTCGAGGCCGGTTGTTCGCTCCAGTTCCAGGGCGCGTTGATGAGATCGTCCATGGTGTGCAGGCTCAGGTAGAGATTCGCGGGTATATCCTCGAAGAGCTTGCCCAGGACCTGGCTCTCCGTTTCGGAGAAGGGGAAGGGGCCGGCATAGTCAGCGGAGGCGGGGTTACGGTTTCCCTCCTCCCACTTCATATCGAAGTTGCGGTTGATGTTCACCAGGTTGCCGTTGCGGGGTGCCTGGCTGCTCAACAGGGTACTCTCCCCCGGGGAGGGCATGGCCAGCCAGCGTTGCAGTCCATCCGGATTGACCAACGGTACGGCATAGATGTTCAGGCGGCTGAGAAGGTCCGCCGTCACCTCGTCTTCCTCGGCCCGACCGACCAGTGCATCCAGGTATTCCAGGAGGAATGCACATCCCTCCGGTGCGTCTCCCTCCATGGCGGCGTTCAACACCACCGCGCTCTTGGTTTCACTGGAGGTGAAATCGGTAATATGCACACCCCATATATCCCTGCCCCTGGCGCTCTTGCCCAGAGAGCTGACCTCTACCAGGTCGGGATGGGCGTTTGCCATGTTCTCCAGCCTGCTTCCCACCTCGGGGTCGCTGAGGGAATAGTCCCAATCGGGATACTGGGCCAGCATGTTGGTGTCCTCGATCTGCAGGGTTTCGCCTCCCTCACGCGCTATACGGAAGACCAGGCCGGTGCGGCGTTCCACCAGGAGTTCGATCCCGCCCCCGCGCATCCTCACCACGCGGAAGCGGTTGCCCTTGAAGTCGAAATCCTCTTCTTCATCGGCCGTCAGCTTCGTTCCGCTTCCCACGCTGGCGACGGACTCTTTGTCCAGGCCGGACATGAGCCAGTACATCCAGTAGCCCTCCTCGGCGCCGTCCTGGCTGCGGTAGAAACGGTCTATGGTCTGGACTATGAACGAGCGCGTGGATACCACCTGCCCCTCGGCGTCCGTTTCGCTCACGCTCGCGTCCAGGACCATCCCGTCCTGGGGCGCTTCGGGGGGAAAGGAGTAGGCCAGGCGTAGTGAGAACACCTGCGGCTCGGGTTGGTCGGGCACGGTTCTCTCGCCCCGGAAGGTTATCCACGCGCCCGCGGCCGGATCGATGGGTCCGGTGACAATATTACTCTGCTCTTCCTGGCCGCGCGCGGGAGCCGATACGTTCATGGACATCGCGAGCAGCCCCGCCATGACGAGCAGGCATATCGTAAGGCACCATCCGTACCGCTTCGTGCCCCGGATTCTATGCATCTCCCCTCCCCTCCTCGTGGAACGGGCTAGAGAACATTATACTAGAGACGGGTGATGGCATGTCTCGGAACACGCTGCCGGGATCCACCATGCCAGCCTTGAAGAAGCGCTGACGGTTCCCGCAAGGGGAGGAGAGAACATGTCTTTTGGAAAAAAGCGCTGGATGGCGATGGCGGCGATGTTGCTGCTCGTGTCCGTTGTGGCTGGCGCATGCCTGGGCTGCGGCGGCGATAAAGGTTCGAGCTTAGGGGAGGATCCGTCCGCTGATGGCGTGAGATTCCCCGCTACGGGAGAGGGGGAAAGCGCTGGCGGCGGGGAGCCCGCCGTGCGCGGAGCGGACGTAGTGCACATGTGCGGGCGTTCCGTCCTGGGGGGTTGGTTCGAGCACTGGGGATATGATTATGACCCCGAGGATCCGGTGCGCTTCGGCTCCTATTCCCTCGTGTACGACGAGATGGACGTCCCCCCGGGGATAGTGGATACGGCGGTAGACGTGGCCCGTGAAGCGGCGGAGAACAGGGACGGGATGATGTTCTTCAAGCTCTGCTTCGCCGATTTCGAGGGCGGCGACGAGTACAGCGCGGGGGAGAACCTGGAGTACAACGAGGGCATGGTCGGCGATATCGTGGAGGCCGCGGTGGAGGAAGAAGGCCTCGTCCTTATCATCGGCAATGCTCTACCCATGGTGCGGGAGTACACCGATGAGTGGCTGGTATGGAATCATCGCGAATACAACCGTTTTCTGGAGGAACTCGCAAACGCATACGGGGGCCGCGTGATCGTCCTGGACCTCTACGGGACTCTGGCCGCCCCGGGCGGATGGCTGCGCCCGGAATATGCCGCCGATGCATACGATTCTCACCTCAACGACGCCGCCTACGACGCATTGGACGCGAAGTTGGCCGAGATCCTCCAGTGAGAACGGGTTCACCCCCGAACACGGGCCCGGTGATCTGCTCTCCTGTTTCCATGTCTCACATTATAATGATCGATAGGCAAAATAGCAGCTCATATGGTATAAAGTAAGGCCTCCGGACTGCCTTTATGCTGTGGCTGAGCGCGCTCGATTTACGAAGGGGATTTGTAGATAAGGTCCTCGTTCCTCTCCAGATATTCGGGAAGCCCCATGTGTCCCCAGAAGTCCTCGACGAAACGCCCCTCGACCATGCCGCTCTGCATACCCTCCACGAGCAGCTTGACCCGATCCACGTCCGCGAACTCCGTGAGGGTGTCGGCGATGGCGGAGAGTGCAAGGACCTCGCCGGAGGCGCTGACTCCCACCTGGTTGGCGTCGCTGAGTATTTCCTTGCTCACATCCACCGTGCATACGCCGTTTTCAACCCCGATATCCAGCACCTTTACGGTGTTCGGCAGAACGGCATGCAGTTGCGAACCGGGCGCGGGTCCGGCGATAAGCTCCTGCATGGCGATGAGATGGGGGTCGTCGGTGCCCGACACGGTCCTCTCCTCGGGAGCGAGCCAATCCTGCGTATCCGCATTGTAACGGAAGTAGAGCGTGACGGTTACCGTCCCCTCCACCGCCGTCTCATCTCCCCCCGCGGCGTCCTCCTGCCCCTGAGGTTCTACTGGCTCGGCCTTGTCGCAGCCCCACGCGGCAAGCGCGGCCATGAGAACCAGGAATACGATGAAGGACACCCGGATAGCCTTCTTCCCCGTGATCCATACCGTCATATCCATCAACTCCTTATTCTTACGGACATCCCCGGCAGCGATTATGTTCCGTGGTCCGCGTATAAATTAGCCCTTATATGATTTTGTCTCCCGGACGATATCTCCTTGTGAGGTTATAGTGATACGCATGGCAGGCCTCGGGTGATGATACTCGCGATGCCGGGTATTCGCGCGAGGGCAGTGGAGCGGGGGAGGACGCATGATAGAGAATGGTGAGCGTGGAGACGAAACGGCTCCCTCGCTCAGGACCCGGTTCTTCGAGAGGTTGCACGGCGAATGGCTGGAGATACTCTCGGCCATACTCCTCGCCCTGGCTACCGTCGCATCGGCCTGGGGTGCGTATCAGGCGGCCCGCTGGAGCAGCGAGGAGGCGCTGAGGTTCAACGAGGCCACGGCGTCCAGGGTGCATGCGGCGGAGGCGGACGACCTGGCCGACGCGGAGCTGGATATTGACGTGGAGATGTTCCTCGATTATCTGGACGCACAACGGGCCGGCGACGATGCGGCAGTCCAGGATTACGAGGCCGGCCTCTTCCGCGACGAGATGAGGGTCGCCATGGAGGCGTGGACGGCCGCCAATCCCACGGACAATCCCGAAGCTCCAGGCACTCCCTTCGAGATGCCGGAGTACGTGAACGCGAACCGCGAGGAAGGCCGCCGCCTGGAGCAAGAGGCCCAGGCGAAGCTCAACACAGCCAAGGAGGCCATACACAACTCCGACTTCTACGTCATGCTCACGGTACTCTTCGCTTCGGTGCTCTTCTTCGCGGGCATCTGTACCAAGTTCAAGACGCCCTGGATTAGGGTCGCCGTGCTGAGCACGGGCGCGGTTCTCTTCGTGGCGACCCTGATCATAACGGCACTTCAACCCGTCATGTAGACGCATGCCTTCGCGCTTCCCCGGTGCGTGAACACTCACAGGCGCTGCCCTCGCACGATCGCCGCGCGTGGGGTTGAAGGAAGGGCGGCTTGTGTGAAAGAATATGCACGGCCGCCCGTGAAGGGCGGAAAGAGGAGGCAAAGAACGTATGTTGGTCGATCTACACGTGCACACTGCTGTATCCTCGCCGTGTTCCCAGATAGACCCGACGCTCCTTATCGAGGTGGCCTCTGACATGGGCCTGGATGCCGTGTGCGTCACCGAGCACGAGGAGATGGAGGGCGCGGAGATGACGAGGCGCCTGGGAGCCGAAGCGGGCTTTCCCGTCTTCCGCGGAGTGGAGGTATATACAGAGCTGGGAGACATGCTGGTCTTCGGCCTCTACCGAGCGAGTTTTCCCTTGCGGACACCATTTGCCGAGCTGCTCTCGGAGGTCAGGGGCGCGGGTGGGGCGATCATCCCCTGCCACCCCTGCCGCGGCTCCCTGGGATTCCACCACACCCTTGGCGAAGAACAGGCCGATTTCCTGCTGGCCAGCGTGGACGCCATCGAAACACGTAATGGAGGATCGAGCCCGGAGTCGAACAGCGCGGCGGAGTCATATGCCGAGAAGTACGGCCTCCCGGGTGTAGGGGGCAGCGACGCCCACTTCCTCATGCAGGTGGGACGCTGTCTCACCGTCTTCGAGCGCGATATCGAGGGCGAAGCGCAACTCGTCGACGAGATAAAGGCGGGAAGGTGCCGGGCGGCTTACGCCTCCGAGGTAGCGAGCCTCAGGATGCCCGAGCTCTGGAGGTAGGACGTGATCGTTGACCTGCATATCCACACCAACCTGGGCTCCATATGTTCACAGCTGGGCCCGGATGAGCTGCTGGAGAGGGCGCGGCAGTTGGGTATAGACGCCGTATGCATCACCGAGCACCATTCCCACCGCGGGGCGAACAAGATGGTGGAATTCGCCGCGGGCAGCGGTTACCCCGTCTTCCGCGGGGTGGAGATATACACCGAACTGGGAGACATGCTCGTATACGGACTGAAGAGGGAGACCAGGTACCACCTGACCACCTTCGAAGAACTGATCGAGATGACGGATGAGGACGGTGCGGTTATCGTCCCCGCCCATCCCTGCCGCGGCTGGGGGCGCAAGCACAAACACGCCCACATCTTCCCGCAGGAACTGCTGGGTCATATCGTCGCTATCGAGACCCACAACGGAGCGAATACGCTGCGCAGCAACGAGGCCGCCATGGCCATCGCCGAGGAGTTCGGGCTGCGGGGGACGGGCGGAAGTGATGCCCACGCCATCTGGCAGGTCGGGAAATGCGTCACTGTCTTCGAGCGGGAGATCGCGAGCGAGGAAGAGCTTATCGTGGAGCTGCGCGAGGGGAGGTTTTTCCCCGCTTACCTGGATGAAGTGATGAACAGCGCCGGCGAGAGCGCTTGATAGCCCGGCCCGGCCGCCGCCGATTCGTCCACCAGGTGCGTGTACGTGCAGCGAGCCTCATGCGGGTGCGGGGGCGGGCGCAGGCGCAACGTCACGCCCGCAACGATGCCGCAGGCGCGCGATCACTTCTCCTTGGTGATACGGAAGCGGCACCTGTCGTCGCCGCGGGGCAGGGATTCCAGGACCTCTATCTTGAATTTCCCGCCGAGGTGGGAGATGAGGCCGGTGAACTCGTACCTGGAGCAGCACTCCTCGCAGTCGATACCGATGTGCTTGAAATACCAGTCGTACCAGGGGTCCCTGCGGATGGTCAGGTATCCCACGTCGCCGTCTATCTCCGCGTATATCTGCTTCAGCTTCGGCAGGTAGGCGAGGGACTCGTTGTTGAGGAGCAGGAGCAGCCTCATGGCGTCCTCGACCGAGGGCTTCAGGCGATACACTTTCACCAGGCGTTTACCCGCGCTCCACCCTACGCCGTGCATGGCGGCATTGATCAGGCCCTGCATCTCTTCCTTGGACAGGCTGGAGCCCGCATATTGCGCGATATCGTTGAATACTCCCATGAGAGCGGCGTACAGGGTACGGTACTTGTCGTCCACGGACATCGCGGGGCAGACCATCATCTCCAACTCGCATCACCTCCCGGAAGACCATTCTAACATTAAAGGACCCGCTTGGTACCCTGCCCATGAATACCGTCACGCTGCAAGAGTACGTGTAACGGGGCGTAGGGCGCACGGCGCGGGCGCACTTGGATTGCCCGAGGCGAGCAGAGCCCATGATCCAGAGAAGTATGCAGGAATTCCCGTGAGCTCATGGCGGGTTTTACCCTGGGGGAAGGAGTACGTGCCGTTGTGGGGAGGTGGCGCTGCCGCTCATGCGGTCTCGGATGGAGAATACCCTGGCCCGTTCCTTCATCCGGCCCGTTATTCGAAGCTTACGTTGTTCTTGAGATACTCCGCGGTATCCGAGCCTGGGTTCAGGCCCATGACGGCCATGAAGAACGCAGAGTTGCCCTTGATGATCCACAGGGTATCGATGGTGAAGGAGGCGTTCATCACGCTCACCGTCGTGGCCATGTGCAGGACGGCGTCTCCCGTCGCCAGCCTTTCCACCTCGAATGTATCGGAATCCAAGGAAGCGCCGGTGCCGCCCATCCCCTCCACGAGGCCGCCGCTGAAAGCATCCTGCCATTCCTCTTCGTGCTCGTAGAACCAGTCCTCCATCTCCTCGGGATCGTCTCCCGAGGGCGGATTGTCGGTGAGCGAGGGAGGTATATCCATGGACGCCACGATGATGAAGTTGCTCTGCGTGCTGTCGACGAAGAGCTCGTTCACCTCGATATCCTCCGAGCTCTCCGACATCGTCTCCTTGAATTCGTCGAGCATCTCCTGGCTCGCTTCCTCGTACCCCGGGGGAGGAGATACGTTGATATCGTACGTCTTCCCCCGCGTGAGGAAATAAGCCCCTACCCCGATGATGACTACCAGGAGGGCCACCAGGACACCGATGATTATTTTCACGGTGGCGGGGCCCTGGGGCGCGGCGGGAGGGGGCTGGTACGCGCCCGGATATGCCCCCGGCGGCGGCGGATAGCCCGCGCCCATCACGGGGGGCGGCGGAACCGCCTGCTGTCCGGGCGGGGCCATGCCTTCCTGCGCTCCTGGTGGCGGGTATTGCTGCTGCACGCGGTCTTCGGGAGCCGGGGGTTCTCCCGCGGCGCCGCTCGTGGCGAAGGGATACTCGCACAGATAACACCTCTCCGCACGCTCGGCGTTATCTGCTCCACAGCGGGGACACCTCACTCCGTCACCCCCATAGCTTGTTGTCCTATTACGGTTATTTATTTCTCGTCTTCGGACTACAACACCTTTACCGGATATTGTCTCAGCAAGCCCGAGGCCTGATGTGCGAAGAAATCATCCCGGTTCGCAGGGAACATACTTCACATAACCATGTCGTGCGCCAGCAACACTATTTCAGACGAGATCGTCTCGTCGCCCGCGGCTCCTCGCGGCAAGCTTCAGTGACAGACGTCGGACTGGAGACTAATAACGGGTGATGTGCTGCTCGCACAGGCCGAAGAGGTCCTTCACCTCCACGGCGTCTTCGCCCTTCCCCAGGCTTCCCCGGAAGAGGCCGAAGGGCTGGTGGAAGTCGGAGAGGATGGGTCCCACACGAATGCGCTCGGCCCTCTCGCCCTGGGGACGGAAGTCCACGTCGACCAGGCCGTCGGTGGTGTTGATGAACCAGGGGCCGAGGATATCGGCCTCGCTGTAGCCGAAGCGGGCGGCCCCGGTGAGGTGTATCCTGCCGTCCACCCAGTAGCAGTTCTCGCTGTATTCCTCGTCGTTGGAGATGATGTTATGGCAGAGGTTGGCGGCGATGAGGATCCCCTCCGGCGTGAACCCCCCGAAGCACAGCCAGCGCCAGAAGCTCTTGAAGGGATAGAAGGCCTTCTGCTCGTCCAGAAGGCAGACGTCCCGGGACGGGTCCAGCTCGATCACCTCGCCGCCCACGCTTATCCGTCCCTCCACCGGGCAGGCGGCCTTGTGGGTGTAGAGGGGACGGTTGGCCGAGAAGGGGCTCACCACCACCAGCGGCTGGTAGCGGGAGATGTCCTCCAGCATGCGGAAATCTCCGCTGATGGCGGGCAGCTTCTTCGTCTGCGCCGCGTCCACGCGTACGCGGTGGTAACCCTCCTCCAGGCGGTTCTCGAAATCGAGAGAGTACCCCTTGGCGGCGAAGGAGCATTCGCCCCTCCACATGGTCTCGGCGACCTTCGCCCGGCTTCCAGGCGCCTGGCGGGAGTGCTCCTGCATGCCACCGTTCTCGCGGTCGTAATGGTAGACGAAGGAGACGGTCAGGAACTTGGCGTCGAAGATGACCATACCGAAGTAATGGCGCGGATGCACCACGCCGTAATGCTGCCATTCCTTGAGGCGGAAGCGGGCCGCGGCGCGCATGGACTTCCCGCCCATACGGAAGATATCGGCCTCCTCCAGGTTGAGATCCCGGAACGGCTCCTCGAAAGCCCCGAACTCCGTCACCGTGCCGCCGTCGATCAAGCGTGCGGGGGTCTTCTTTACAGTGCGCAAGGCTCCTCCTTTCCTGCCGGGACGCCTACGACCCTATTCTATTATGTTTGGCTCCCCCGCACACTTCGGGGCCGGGCCAGCGGAGGCCTGGCATGTTATAAAGATCATGGCGGGAAGTTTATCCGTTTCCAGCCTGGGGGATAATC
This sequence comes from Actinomycetota bacterium, assembly GCA_003598015.1. Classification (GTDB taxonomy): domain Bacteria; phylum Actinomycetota; class Geothermincolia; order Geothermincolales; family RBG-13-55-18; genus SURF-21. The sequence goes on from QZKE01000016.1 coordinate 13,217, forward strand.
AACCAGGCATCGCGGTCCGTTTCCGCCCCCGGGGCGGGAGCGAGGCTGCCTGTTGGAAGACGACTCGAGCGAAGAGGAGGACATGCAGTGATTACGGCGTTTCAGCACGTGGGGATGGGGGTGCACGATACCGATCGCACCTACGAGTTCTATCGCAAGCTCATGGGCTTCCGTATCAAGCTGAGCGACTAGACCAGCTACCTGGAGGAGATGACCCCCATCGTG
>QZKE01000048.1 GCA_003598015.1 Actinomycetota bacterium
ATGAAGGTCAGGGTCGCCTGGGCCGGGGTGTCGCCCGGGTTCTGGACCAGCACCCAGGTCTCGAAGCCTCCCTGCGTGCATCCCTCGGCCAGGTACCAGTTGGTCCCCTCCTTCTCGAGCCAGATGGGGGCGGTCACCGCCACCTGCTCGCCCAGGCCCGTGTCGTCGTCGCCGTTCTCGTCCCTCTCCACCACCCTCAGGAAGCAGTAGGTGTTCTCCAGGACGTTGATGGATGGACTCCATGCCACCTGCTTGCTCTCCTCTCCCGGGCCGAAGTCCTTCCTGGCGATGGTCGCGCCCCCTCCGGATATCAGCTCCAGGGAGGCGATGTTCTCGTCGTCCTCCACCGCCACGTCGAACTGTACCGTTTCCCCGCAATCCTCGATGACCGAACCCATCCAGCGCTCCCCCGTCTTGAAGGCCACGCGCATGTTGGGATCGTCCGTCGAGTATGCCCTCCTCTCCCGCAGGGCGTCCAGCAGCGAGGATTCCGTCAGTTGCCGGCTGATGACCACGGTGCGACTGCTGTATGCTTTCAGGCTGTGATTGTCCTGGTTGTTCACCGGCGCCAGCCTCCACCCGTTGTCCAGGGCGACCGGGTAGCGTTCGTAGTGTATGTAGTCGACGTTGCCACTGGGACCGTTCCCGGTCTCGTAAAGGCAGAGGTTGTCGGCCAGTGCGGGGTCGTAGGCGAACTCGTTGAAGTGGCCCGCGATGCGCGCCGGGTGGTTGAACTGGGCGAGGGCGCCCCGCGCGTCTATCCATGCGTAGACAGCGCCCAGGTTCTTGCTGGTGTAAGCATCGGTGTAATCGCCGGTGCCGAAGACGTTGATATGGCCGCTGGTCGGGTGGGTCCACTCGAAACCACGCATGGCTATGAACTCACCTTCCACCGTATATATGCCGGTCTGCACGCCGATATCCTCCCATTCCGCCTGGGACAGGTACTCGGCATGGTCGGTTACGGCATAGAAATCGAATCCCACCACGTCGCGTGCCCAGGTGAAGGCCTCGGCCGGGAATCCCGAGCCGTCGGAGTAGAGGGTATGGCTGTGCAGGTTCCCGAAGTAGAAGTTCATGTCGCCGGCGAGCGCCGCGAGGGAGGCGGGACGGGGGGGCTCCGGTCTATGAGCGGCGCCGGCGCCTGCCAGGGAGGAACCCAGCAGAAAGCCCGCCGCTATCGCCGCGAGAAACCGCATAGAGAGCTTTCTATCCATGTGTCCTCACACGTCATACGCATCTTTTCTCTTCCTACACTACTGCAAACGCAACACCTGGGAAAACCATTACACCTTCTCGCAAAGCGTCTTTCTTATTACACTATACCTCCGTTCAGGCCGCAGATGATCATCAGGGCCGTGGAGTGCGTTCGCATATCGGCAGCTCGACATGGCATGCACCCGGAGGAGGTAATTCAACGGGTATGCTCATGGCAAGATCCCCGGCGCATAAACCCCGGGGGTCTTTTTCCGTGGTTCTTCTTTGAAAAATGTGGGTGGCTACCGTCAGGCACGCTTTTCACAGAAGAACCCTTTCCGTGTTCTTAGACGTTCTGTAGATCAGAGGGTACGGACTCGCCCTTGAACTCTACGCCGGTCCAGGGAGGACCGTCCGTCGACAGGCACTCCCATCCACCCAGCATATTGTTGAAGACCAGGATCGCCTCGAACGACGTCCCGCTGGGCACGTTCAACTTCACTACCTCCCAGTTTGAGTCCTGGGCGCTCTTCTTGACCAGCGTTATCGTCCACTGGTCGGAGCCCGCCGTCGACTGTCCCTCGGACTGCAGGTACGAGATCACCGCTTGCTTCTGGGCATCGAGCTTATCCTCGTCGCTTCCTATCTGGAATATCGCCTCGTTGCTCTTGCCCGCAGCGGTTTCTATGGTGACCCCATAGGTATTCGCTCCCAGGTTGGCGGGAACCTTGATGGTTATGGAGGTGTCGGACCATTTCGCCGCGTCCGCGGTACCGGTGCCGAAGAGCACCTTGCTGCTCCCCTGGGTCTTACCGAAATTGCTGCCGCTTACCACTACCTCGTCGCCCGACTTTCCGCCCTCGGGATCTAGGGAGGTTATCTTCGGGGCGTTGGCGGTGGCGGCGGTCACCTTGAACTCCACGGTGTTGCTGGTTCCCTGATCCGTCTCCACCGTCACGCCGTATGTGGCCTCCGCCATATCGGAAGGGACCTTCACCGTGATGACCGTATCGGCCCAGGCCACCACGGAGACCTCTTTCCCGCTGAAGAACACCATTCCCGTACCCTGGGTGCTCCCGAAGCTGCCCCCTTCGATAACGACCTCGCTCCCCGGAGGTCCGCTGGTGGAATCGAGGGACTTGATCTCGGGTTTGGCTCCGGCTCCCCCGCATCCGTATAGTGCCAACGCAAGTATCAGGGATATGCCGGCCAGCAAAGCCGTGATGTATACCGTTTTCCTGTCCATGGACAAACCTCCTTCTCGCCGGGATTGCGGTCCCTACACATTAATCGGACCCCTTTCGCCACCTCATTAACCCGTCTCGCCGTCTCCAGCCATTTAGCGCCCCGCTCGCGCCTCTTGCCTCGTCCGGATCAAGCGTCGCCATCCCGGTGACTTTTTCTTTCCCCCCGCCCATCTTTCCTTTTTTATACCTGGCGACGCTATCTCAACTCCCCCGGGGGTAACGGTACTCGCTCCGCGCTGGTAGAGGGCAAGAAGAGGCCTTCTCCGGCGCCCCCCATGGCCTGGAGTTCCTGGAAAGCTTCCCCGTGGTTGGTATACTGAAGGATTAGCCAGGCACGAAAGGCGGACTGGGGGAGGCATGGACGCCAACGTGGGTATGGCTCTACCCATAACCACCGTCGCAGGTGCTGGCCATCGTCGCCGGCATCATGGTGTATATCTCCCTTGACGAACTCATCCCCGCCTCACGCGAGTACAACGAGGACAGCTATGCCATCATGGGGGCCATCGCGGGCATGGCCGTCATGACCTTCAGTCTATGGCTTCTGTGAGTTAACCCCAGGAGCTCGAAGTCCGATTCCCGAAACATTACCAGAGGGGTTTTTGTACGGGCATTGGCGCCTACGCGATGAATAAGGAGGGTTGACGCAAGGCCTATACGGGGTCGAAGGCCTGCAGCCCTCCCAGGAAATCGAGCATCCCGAGGAACATGCGGTCTCTCTTCGCGACGATCTCCGGTTCCGAACGGCCGCCGTAGTCGTAGATGCCCCGCGACGTCTTGACTCCGAGACGGCCCTCCGCCACTTTTTCCTCGATGAAGGGGTTGCTGAAACCGTAGCTCTTCCCCACGTCCAGCACCAGGTCGAGGCCGGTGAAGTCCATGGTCTGCACCACCCCCAGGACGGGCAGGCGTATGCCCAGGCTGTATTTCACCGCGCGGTCGATATCCTCCGGCTCCACGAGCCCGCTGCCCAGGAGCTCGAAGACCGCCAGCGCCATCATGTTCTGTATCTTGTTCACGATAAAGGCGCGGGTGAACCCCTTCATCACCACGGGTTTCTTCCCCAGCCTCTCCAGCAGTGCCGCCGTGAACTCCACCGCCTCCGGGGCCGTGGCCGGCCCGGGTACCACCTCCACCAGGGGGATGATATGGGGCGGGAGGAACCAGTGGGCTATGAGAAGCCTCTCCGGCCTGGCCACCTCGGCGAAGTCGTAGATGTCAAGTCCCGAGGTGTTGCTGGCGATGACCACCTCCGGCGGCAGCAGCTCGTCCAGGCGGGCGAAGACCTCCTTCTTCGCCTCGGGCACCTCGGGGACGGCCTCTACCGCGAAATCGACTCCCTGCGTTGAGAGCTCCAGGTCCGTTGAGGGATGAACCCGGCTCGCAATGGTTTCTATATCGCCACTGGATACCGCCCCGGATTCCGCAAGCACCTCCAGGCTGGAGCGTATCAAGGCCTCGGCGCGTTTCAGGGCTTCATCCCCCTCGTCCACGAGGTTTACCTCTATACCGGCCTGGGCGAAGGTCTGGGCGATGGAGTTTCCCATCAGTCCCGCGCCCACCACGGCTACCCTGCTGACATCTTTCGGGTCCATGGTTCACACCTCCCGCTTCCTTAACCATGTAAGGAATCTCGCGTTCTCGTCTTCGACTTCGATCCTTACCTTCTCCCGCAGGTCCTCGTCGGCCAGCATCTCTGGCCGCGGCTGGTCCACCCTGTCCCTCAGCGCCCAATAGGGAAAGAGCTCGAGGGGAGGACAACCGACTGCAAAGAGGCACTCACCACCTGCCTTCTCGATCTTTTTCTTCAGGGGCTTGAGGCAGTCACCCACCAGGATGAGGTCCTTCCCGGGCCTAAGCTCCTTGGGGATACCCTTCTTCCTGCCGATGACGATCTGCGCGCCCGCGTTTCTGTCGTACTCCCCAAATGCCTGCATGCGGACCATGGTATAGGCGATAAGGCCCTGGCAGGTGCTGCAGGCGTTCTCGGCGTAGATCTCGTACTCGGGCCAGGCCCCGAAGCCCTCGAGGTAGGGCAGGTAGATGGGCTTGTGTACTTCCTCGATGGTATTGCCGCGTATCTCTATGAGTTCTTCATCGACATTCCCCATGCCCCGCTCGATGGCGGCCTTGAAATAGTCCACCTTGCCGGTGTCCAGCCCCACCATGCGGCACGCGGTGGCGTCCAGCGCCACCGGATCGGCGCCGGCCACCACGCAGCCGAAGTCGACGGGGGTCCCGCAGTGGGGGCCGAAGCCCTCCATGGGGCGGACCAGGTCCGCGATGGTGAGGTCCACATCGATCACCGACCACAGGTCCATCATAGCCGCGGGGAGATCGGTGAAATGCATCAGACCGTGAACCATGTCCTGCACTACGCCCTTGATGTTCTTCAGCGCGCAGGAAAAGACCATGCTCACGTGGGACTTGAAGATGGGGAGGTTGACGATGAAGTCGGCATCGACCAGGAAGCGCGGCAGCTTCACCTCTTTTATATCCGATCTGGCACCGGGTATGGGGATATCCACCAGGTCCGTTTCGCTTTTTATGTCGATGATGCGGTCCGCGCCGGCTTCCTCGGCGGCCTTCTTTATGCCACTGGCCTCTAGGCACTCCATGGTGTCGCAGCCGATGGCGGAGGCCTCGGCCACGATTATCTCCCGAGGGTTTCCCTTGCGCAGCGCCTTGATGGCGGCGCGGACAACCTCCGGGCTGGTGTTGACGGCGCTCTCCGGCGGGTAGACGTGTCCGGCGTTGGGCTTGATCACCACCGTGGCGCCCGGCTCGAAAAGGCTGTCCACCCCGCCCAGGTGCTCCAGGGCCTCCTCAACCATTCTGTCCGCATCGCTTCCCTTGACGATGGATACGATCGATCGGTTCGCGTTCATCATCTTCCCACCGCCTTATCTCCAACACTCCATCAGCTCGGCGATGGGCCACCGGGTGAGGACCTCGCAGCCGTCCCTGGTCACCAGCACGTCCTCCTCCAGGCGCACGCCGTCCACGCCGCCTCTCTTTCCCGTCCAGGTCTCGATGGCTATGATCATCCCCTCCCTGAACTCTACGGGCGGAAAGCCGAGTGCCTTGGCCACGGGGGAGATGCCCGGACCCTCGTGCAGGCTGAGCCCGATGCCGTGGCCCACGGCGTAGGGCATGACCTCCAGCCAGTTGTCGAATCCCCAGTAGGCGGCCGAGTCCGGCCACTGCTCGCAGACGTCATAGGTGGTATTACCGTCCTTTATCGCGCCTATACCGGCGTAGAGCATGGCGCGGCACTCCTCATAGAGCTCCTTCTGCTCCTGGGTGGCCTTGCCACAGCAGAAGGTGCGGTAGACGCAGGACATGTAGCCCATATAGCAGGCACCGTCGACATCGATATAGATGAGGTCACCGGGACGGATGGGTTTGTCGGTGAAAGACCAGGTAAAGGGGTTGGTGTTGTAGCCCGAGCAGCAGACCAGGTCTTCGGTATGGTCGGCGCCTTCCTCGTACAGGGCCTTTATCCCTATGCCCACCAGGTCGCATTCCCTTAAGCCCGGACGGATGGCGTCGGCGATATCGGCGAAGGCCTTCTCGGAATTGGCGCAGGTGATGCGCATGAGTTCTATCTCGTCTTGTGTCTTTATTATCCTCGCCTCATCCAGCGTGGGCTTACCATGCACCGCTTCGAACCCGGCATTGGTTAAAGCCTGCCCATACCACATCTCCAGGGTGCTTCCGTCCAGGCCCACCGGCTCCTTTTCCAAGCCGTGCTCGGCCGCTATGGCGCCTATGGCCCCCACGATCAGCCCCAGGTCCTCCGGCGACCTGGCCGTGACCTTGGGCACACCCAGGCCCGGCCTGACCCTGCCCTCCATCCAGGGCATGCGCCTCTCGACTTCGGACGGGGTGGGCGCCCCGAAGAGGATGGGCTCGCCGTTGCGGGGCAAGACAGCGAAGGTCATCTCGCCGCCCCGCGTGGGCGTGGTCACGTAACAGGAGGTAAGGTAACGGATGCTTGCCGCATCCCAGGTCACCAGGGTTCCCAGGCCGTCTTTCTCCATCTGCTCCTTGGCCTTTTGCAGCCTCTCCTTGCGCAGACGATCCATATCGATCCTCTGTTCGTAATCCACCGCGTACTTACCGAAAGCCATCTTCATTCCCTCCTTACCCCGCTCGGTCCGGCTTGGTCCATTGGCAGTGCCTCATTCTCTAACCTGGCCCTTAACCCATGATATTTCGCCCGCACGTCGCTCAGCGCGGGCCGGTTTGCCGCAGCGCGTTTTGCGAGTCAAGATGCGATCCCCTGAGTCCTCTCGAGAGCTATCGCTTCCTCCGGGCAGATCGACTCGCAGATACCGCAGCGCACGCAGAGGTCGAGATGGAGGACGGGCTGGCCGTCCTGCATGGATATCCCTCCGTGGATGCAGTTAGCACACCGGCTGCATCCATTGCACTTCTCCATGTCGACAACCGGCTTGATCTGGCTGTCAGCCAGGTCCCTTTCTCTCATCCACGCCTCGTGAGCCTCCTGGTCGACGATCTTCGCAACCGCAGCCCCCTCGATCTCCTTCAGGCGCAGTCCCTTTCTGTCCAGGAAAGACGAAATGTCCTGCAATATCTGCGCGAAAAGGCCGTGGCCGTGGTACTGGATGGCGGTGTGGAGACCTACCAGGCGGGCGCCACACATCATGCGCTCGATACAGTCGTTGGCATTCCACATGCCCCCGCTGCTCATCAGCTCGAGATCGCCCAGGGCTCTGCTCCGGGCCACCTGGAGGTTCATCATCGGCCTCCGGTGCACCCCGTAGGTAAAGACCCCGGGGCCGGGAACCAGCGGCTCCATCTCCTCGATATCCACTATCGTTGCGTAGAACAAGGGGCCCTCGGTGATGTGGAAGGTGCCGATTCCCATGCTGGCGAAATCGGCATGGGTACCGTAGAGGACGGGCCCATTCGTCTTCACTATCACCGGTACGCCGACCTCTTCGCGCACCGCCCCGAAGATCAACCTGTTCGACTCCCTGATGGCGGGAAGCGTCTCCGCTATGTTCTCGGGGTAGGTGAGCTCCGGCGGGAAATGATAGGGGCACGGGCAGAGCTCGATGAGGTCGGGGCCGGCTTGCATGAGCGTCACCAGGTCCTTCCTGAACATGCCCAGGTCCAACACGTACATCGGGTCGGGGTGGACGTTGGCGATTATCCTCACGTCGTGCTCGCGGGCCAACGGCTTTATCCTCTCTATCATCTCCGCCTCTTTCTCGGCGGTGAAATCCACCGGCACTCCCTCCCAGTTGATCATCACCCTGGACAGGCCGTAGCGATTCAGGAAGAGGTGGGCCGGCTTGGGATAGACGTGGCTGCCCGGCTTGGGCTGCAGGTCCTGCGGCGGTACGGCATTGCACGACTTGAGGGTTACCGCCGACACCCCGGACAGGATGCTCCTTTTCAAAGCTTCAAAGGTCCTTCCCAGGGGACCGGACGCCGCCACCACCGGGTTTTTGAACTTCACTCCCGCGAACTCGACCTGCATATCCGCCATGCCGGACTCCTCCCTTCCCTCACCCACAGAGGTTCCTCCGCGCCCACTTCGTATCGTTCACCTCGAGCATCGCCAGCCCCGGGTTAACGATCATCCTACGTTCTTGAACGGACCTGGCAGGCAATTCCTGCGGCCGGCGCGGGAAAGCGGGGTTATTCGTATACCCTATCCAGCGTTTCCCGCAGTTCCCCGGGCCTGTAGTATTCGCCTATCGCCTCGTCTGTCATCCCGATGCCTTTCAGGCAGAAGAGCACCGCCTGCTCGGCGAGTTCCTCCCTGGACACCTCGTAGTCGAAGGCCGCTTCTCCCGAGAGGTGGCAGAGGTTCAGGGCCATGGCCAGATGATGCACGAACCACATGAGGTTGGTGGGTGGGATGGGGCTTTCCGCTACATCTCCCGCCTCCTCAGCCGCCCTGAAGCACGCGATCACGGTGTTCTCCCAGTTATCTCGCAGCATCTTGAAATGACCGCGCGCGAAGACCGTGTCCCCCGTCAGGCTCTGGAAGAGCAGCCTTTCGTGCATCTTCTGGTCGGGAATGCGTCCCGGCACGTCCAGCATGATCACCTCCACCAGGCCGAATACGAGTAGAACCAGGGTCCGGGTGCCATACTCCATGCCCTCCATCCCGGTCAGCCCCACCCTCAGCATCTCGCGGGCATAGTCCAGCAGTTCGTCGTAGATAGCTTCCTTGCTGGGAAAATGTTTGTAGATGAGGGCTTCGGAGACGTTGGCGGCTTTCGCTATCTCCCTGATGGAAGTGGCGTGAAAACCCTTTTCCGCGAAGAGAGGCCTCGCCGCAGTGATGATAGAGAGTCTGCGTTCCTCCCCGCTCAGAGCCGTTTTATAGGCCATCGAGACGTCCTTGCTCTATGGTGAGTAAACGTTTACTTACCCATATTATTCCCGCAATCCCCTTCCTGTCAAGCAAGCTAAGCGCTGGCGTAGTCGCAACAGCAGGAAGAATAAAACGTGCATCGCTACGAGCATGAGATCACATCTAAACCCGCATCCGGGTACCTGCGCAAAGCCGAGCTGGTCGGCCCGAGAGAGGTCTCCGAGGTGGCTTCCATGGCCTCTGCCGTCAGCAGGCAGAAAAAGGGGGAGGGATCGCTCCCTCCCCCACATGCTGCATTCGCTCTATGGCGTGGTGGCAGAGGCCTCCGCGGACGGTGCGGAATCCGCCTGCACGGTGGGGAAACCGATAGCCGGGGCCGGATACGGCACCGGCGGCAGGTAGCCGACCGCGTTGGTGGCTATCACCCGGTAATAGTAGGTCGTCCCTCCTGCAACCGTGGTATCCACGTAGGTCTCAGGGGGAGGACTCGTCCCCGGCCGGTCGGATGTCAGCACGTTCGCTATGGTCTCCCACGGGACGGTCATGGGATCCGTGGTCCTCTGTACTATGAAGTACATCTCGTCGGTCGAGTTATCGTTCCAGGTGAGCGTTATCTGCGGTCCTGCGCCTGCCACTGCGCCTAGGCTGTCCGGCGCGATCGGGATGGTGCGCGCGGTCGCGAAGGACAACTCGTGCATCATGTCCATCTCCTCGTGCGAGAGGATATGGCAGTGCATCATGTACTCCCAGCCGAAGTTGACCATGGCGTTGTCGATGGTCACCGGTACCCCGCCCGGCTCGGCCCACTGCCCGTTGGGTGGGGGGTCCATGAGTGGCGCTCCCAGCGGCAAGGCCGGGTCAATGGGCCGGATGCTGTCCGACACCGCGAACGGAACGGTGGGAGCGTAGGGCCGTAGGGCCACGATGATGTCCTCCAGTGGGTTCACCCTCACCGTCTCCTTCCATCCCAGCTCGTTGGGATCCGGCGGCATTATCATGTTGTCCCAGGCCACCCGGTTGATCACCTGCACATTGAAGAGGTGGAAGTGCAGTGGGTGCGTGTCCACCCCGTTGTGGGTGATCTTCCAGATCTGGGTATTGTCCCCGGGCAACGGCTCGGAGGGAGTGATGTTGTCTATGGTGATATCCACGGGCGGGGAGCTGAACGGGTAGAGGATGAAGTTCTGGTTCTGGGCCCCCGTATCGGGCAGTTCCAGTCCCAGGAACCCGGACATGCGCCCGTATTCCATGTCGAAGGCCTCTCCCATCTCGTCCTGGATGGCCTTGTGGTTGAAGGGGATGGTCACCGTCGCCCCCGAGATGGTCTGGAAGGTCTTCTCGAACTCGAAGATCCTCACGTACGGATCCGCCGCGAAATCCGCGTCGTAGGCGGTATTGTAATCTGCGCTGGGCATGATTATCGGATCCTGCGTGGACGCGAATACACCGGGGTTGGTCGCGGTCTTGGCCCAGGCAGCCTTGAGGGCGTCCACGTCGTAGGGAGCGGCGTTGGGAGCGGCGGCCACCTTGATCTGCATGACCGTCCGGGTGTTGGGGCCGAAGCCTGCCACCACCGACGGCGCGCCCCCCGTATCGGTCAGATCCGGGGCGCCCGTGTAGTAGTCATAGCGCGGGTCGCGCGCCGGGAAGGGCGCCGGCGAGTCGTTGTAGAGTATGAGGGTCCTGCCGGCATAGGCCGAGAAGTCGACGATGACGTCGGCGCGTTCCGCCGGCCCCAGAAGGAGTGAATGGGAGGTCACGTTGCCCACGTTGAACAAGGTCGGATCCGCCTGCCAGTCGATGGGCTGGGCAGGTACCACCGTGGGTGCGGGCAGGAAACCGCCCTCGGTCCCGATCTGGATCCAGTCGGGACCGGCCGTCGCCGGATCCGGAACCCCGCCCTCCCTGCCGTCTGTCGGCCAGGTCTCTGGATAGCCCTCGGTAGCGACGGCCGGGACCATCTTTACCTCGGTGTTCGTCCTTCCATCCGGCGTGACCACCGACGGATCGGCCTCGTAGAGCTGCAGGTTGAAGAAGCGGTCGTCCGCGATGCTGAGCACGCGGAAGCGGTATGCCTTCGGCTGCAGGGTCAGGCTGGGATAGGCGGTCCCGTTGACCACCGGGGTGTCCATGAAGGCCTCCATCACACTGGAGACGTCGGGCACTCCGGGGATGGTCTCGTTCTCCCAGGGAGCGTTGACCGGATCGTAATACGGATTCGGGACTGGACCATAGGTAATGTTGTTGGTCGGCGGCCAGAACCACGGCCCGTAATGCCAGCGCGCGAAGGCATTGAAGCCGCCCGGATCGGCCGGGTTCTGGTTGGGCATATAGACATGGGGGAACCACAGGTTGCCCTTGCCGCCCCACAGGGCCGGATCCCAAGTGGGATCCTGCCATGCCAGCTGCTGCGCGTCGGGCACGAAGGTCTTGTCCTGGATGACCAGGGGGATCTGGTCCTCGGGGATGACCTTCGCCAGTCCCGGATTCGCGCCGGAGATATTCGTCCCGTCGATGAGGTCCTTCTCCACCGGGTCCTCGATGAGGTAGGGGGCGGCCTGCCCGGCGTAGACGTTAAGACGGGTTATGCCCCAGGCATGATCGTGATAGAACTGCAGCCTGGCACTCTGCTGGTTGGTATAGAAGAAAGTCATCGAACCGTCTCCGGGATCGGGCATGTCGGGGACGTTCTGCACGCTGACGCCCTCAGGATAACTGGTCGTCTCCCCCGCGGGGGTAATCCACTGGTGGGGCGTGCCGTCGCTTATCCAGGGGGTGAAGCCGCCGTGCAGATGCACGGCCGCGCGGTTCTGCGTATACATCTCGGCGATGTCGCCCAGAACGGTGGCGGGGCCGCCCGGATCAGCCATCAGCGTTACCTGGAAGTGGGTCGCGTCAAGCCCACTGGCGAGTACGGCGAATACCCCGTTGTAGGCGGCGGGCTCGAAGCCCATGAGCATAACCCGCGCCCCAGCCGGGAAGGTATGGGGGGCCATGGTCGTGACCTCGATGGTCGCTCCGACCCCGCCTACCCGGTCCGCCATCATGGGCATGGCCATGTTCGGGCCCATCCCCGCCCCCATCATGGTGGTATCAACGGGGAGGAAGAGATCTCCGCCCGCTCCCGTCGAGAGGTTGTTGGTGAACTTTATACGTACGGGACGGTCCTCTTGCGACACGATCAACGGTCCCCCGTAGTTGAATACGCTCACGGTGGGGTCGGCCGTGTTGGTCTGGCGGTAACCCTGCAGCGTGGTCGGCGGCAGGTCGGAGTGCATCTGCTCGGTGTATTCGCCCAGCTCTATCTCGTAGTAGTCCGAGCCGGGATAGGTGGCCTGGTCCGGTATGGCCTGAGGGATATACTGCCCCAGGTTGTTGGCGTTGGCGGCCCCCACGCCGGGAAGCGTGTCCATGAACTTCCTTATGCCGGTGCCCGGAACGACGTGTTCCGTGGGAGGCACTACGGCGGCTTCCGGCAGGCCGATCACGTCGTGCCCGCCGTTCCAGGCGCCGTTGTAGTTAAAGTACATGGGGCGCTCGGCGATTATCTGCTGGCCGTTGGTGCACTCCACCCTGGCGCTGAAGTCGTGGGCGATATCTTCACCGGTCCCCAGGGTATTGCGGGGCAGCACCGTCGCCCTGGAGTTGGGGCCGACGCTCAATTGCTCGCTGGCCGTGGTGGCGTCACCCTTCATGTAGGTGATGGTCACGTAGGCCGCCGTATCGGCCGGGTTCTGAATGCAGATGTAGGGGTCGAAGTCGGGGCGGCAGGTGCCCTCGGCGAAGTAGAAGATGCCGGCCGGGGCCGTTGTTCCCACCACGTCGTGCCCGCCGTTCCAGGCGCCCTTGTAGTTGAAGTACATGGGCCGCTCGGCCACTATCTGCTGGCCGTTGGTGCACTCCACCTTCGCGCTGAAGTCGTGGGCCGCGTCCTCGCCGGTTCCCAGAGTGTTGCGGGGCAGGGCGGTGACGCGGGAGTTGGTGGGCACGGTGAGCAGCTCCGTGGCTATGGTGCCGTTGCCCTTCATGTAAGTTATGAGCACGTTAGCTTCCAGGGCACTCGGGTTCTGGATGGAGATATAGGGATCGAAGTTGGGACGGCAGGTGCCCTCGGCGAAGAAAAAAGCGGTGCCGGTTGCGGTGGCCCCCACCACGTCGTGCCCGCCGTTCCAGGCGCCCTTGTAGTTGAAGTACATGGGCCGCTCGGCCACTATCTGCTGACCGTTGGTGCACTCCACCCTG
>QZKE01000045.1 GCA_003598015.1 Actinomycetota bacterium
GCTACGCTCGCCTCCGGCTCGCTCCGTCTCCTTCCATTTGCATGCGTGCCAGGCCTGGACCTCGCTACGCTCGCCTCCGGCTCGCTCCGTCTCCTTCCAGGCGACTGGCACTGCTGTGCCTCCCTCCGGTCGGCACAGTCGCTTCCGCGATGCAATCGTCCGTAACGTTTGTCTAGATACGTTCTAATATGTGGACGCACATGGCGGCCTCACCCATGCCGATGAAGCCGCCGCCGTTCTCCGCCAGGGCCAGCCTGGCTCCCTCCACCTGGCGGGGTCCCGCCACGCCGCGCAACTGGTTCACCAGCTCGTAGATCTGGGCGATACCCGAGGCCCCGATGGGATGGCCACGGCATTCCAGGCCGCCCGAGGTATTCACCGGCAGCTTGCCGCCCAATGAGGTGGCGCCGGACTCGGCGAAGGGGCCTCCCTCCCCCACGGGGCAGAAACCCATCTCCTCGTACTGCAGCAGCTCGCCGAAGGCGGTGGCGTCGTGCACCTCGGCCACGTTCAGGTCCTCGGGGCCCAGGCCCGCGATCTCGTAGGCGCGCCGGCTGGCCCTCTCCCCGATACCCTCGATGCCGCTGTCGGGAAGGGAGCCCGAGGCCAGCACGGAAGCCTTTATACGCACCGCATTCGCGTCCGGGTACTTCTTGAGGGCCCGCTCCGAACAGATGAAGGCCGCCGCGGCGCCGTCCCCGATGGGAGCGCACATGGCCCGCGTGAGCGGGTAGGCCACCTGGTAGTCATCCAGGACATCCTCCACGCTCATGTCCATCTGGTACTGGGCCATGGGGTTCATGGAGCCGTTGTGATGATTTTTTGCGGCGATGACCGCCAGCTGCCTCTGCGTGGTGCCGTAGGTCTTCATGTGCATGCGCGCCCCCATGGCGTAGATGTCCATGAAGGCGGTATGGCCGCCGCCCTTCTTCTCCTTGTCCTCGCTCTTGGCCTCGGCGGCCTTTTTCGCGGCGTCGGCCTGGAAGGCGGCTATTATGGTCTGCACGAACTCGACATCCGCCCCCGAGGCGAAACCCTCCATCATCTTCTTCTTGTCCTCGGGAAACCATACCTTCTCCGCACCCACCGCCAGGACCAGGTCGTAGAGGCCCGCCTTCACGGCCGTCCATGCCCCGTGCAGGGCAGTGGAGGCGCCGGCGCAGGCGTTCTCGACGTTGGTGACGGGGATGCCCTGGATGCCCAGAGGCGAGAGGGCCACCTGGCCCCGTATGCAGTGCTGGCCCTGGCTCATACCCCAACCGGAGTTGGAGAACCAGGCCGCCTCGATGTCGCCCTTGTCCACCGCCACGTCCTCGAAAAGGGCCTGCATGGCGTCGGCGGTCATCATCTTGATGGTCTTGTCGGGGTACTTCTGGAAGCGGATCATTCCCACCCCGAGGATATAGATGTCGTCTCCCATCTAGCTTGCCTTCCTTTCTCTATCGTAGGTGTCCTCGGTGACGCCCAGCTTCTCCAGTTCCTTCTTGATCACCCGGTGGGTCTCCGTCTTGGGGAGCTCCTCGATAACCCGGTAGTAGCGGGGGACGGCGAACTTCGCCAGCTCGCCCGCGAGGAACTCCGGCAGGGCTGCGGGATCGACGGCCTTCCCCTCCACCGGCACCAGGGTGACCATAATCTCGTCCTCGGCCAGCTCGGAGGGGACGGCGTAGACCGCGCATTCCAGCACGTCGGGGTGTTTGAGGACCGCCTGCTCCACCTCGTAGGCGGAGACGTTCTCCCCCTTCACCCGCATGGATTCGGTGTTGCGTCCCACGAAATAGATATAGCCCGCCTCATCGGCGTAGACCAGGTCCCCGGTATAAAGCCACCCCTCCCGCATCTTGTCGCTGGTGGCCTCGGGGTTCTTGTAGTACTCCACCGAGCCCTTGCGCTCGCCCACGTAGGCGATGAGCTCGCCCGGCGTCCCGGCGGGCACGTCGCCGCCCTCGGGATCCACCACGCGGCACTTCGCCCCCATGGGCTTGCCCATGGAGCCCACCGGTGCGGTGCCGATATTCATGAGCACCACTCCGCCTCCGTCCACCGCTCCGTATCCCTCGAAGATCTCGAGGCCGAAGCGCTCCTCGAAATCCCTCCACATCTCCGCGGGGCATCCGGCGGAGAGGACGAAGCGGACCTTATTGTCGGCGTCGCTGGCCCGCTCCGGCTGTTTCATGAGAATGGGCATCACCGCGCCCAGGCCGTTGAAGGTGGTCGCACCGAAGTGGCGTACCTCGTCCCAGAAGCGGCTGGCGCTGAAGCGCTCTCCCAGGGCCACTCTTCCCTCGCAGTGCATGGCCGGCGTCACGGTGAGGAAGAGGGCGTTGGCGTGGAAGAGGGGGTAGCAGGTGTAGGCCACGTCACCCTCGCCGGTGAGCAGCCGTCCCATGATGGAGATGGCCTTGACGTTGGTGCTGTTGTAGCGGTAGACGACCCCTTTGGGCAAGCCGGTGGTGCCCGAGGTGTACATGATTACGCAGAGATCCTCGGGGTCGTACCTATCCGGGGGGGTGGAGGCGTCGGAACCGGGACCGTAGGCCCCGTCCAGATCTTCCATGCCTCCGGGAAGGGCGAAATCCCCCGGCGCCCCCTCCGTGTTGACGATGACCTTCTCGATCTTGCCCAGCTTGCCGGACACCGCCTGGTAGTAGGACAGCTGATCGTGGTCGATGACCATGAAGCTCGCGTCGGAGTTGTCCAGGACGTGAGCCAGCTGGTCTCCTCTCAGGGCCGTGTTCACCGGCACGGCGTACATGCCCAGTTTCTCCAGGCCGAAGAAGACGTCCAGCCAGCGGGGGGAGTTCTTCATGATGATGGCCAGGCCTTTGCCCGGCCCGCCGCCCCTCTCCTTGAGGAAGTTGGCCACGCGGTTGGCGTTGAGGTCCATGTCGCGGTAGCTGAGGACCCTGTCCTTGAAGTAGAGGAAGGGGCGGTCTCCCAGCTTGGCCGCCTTCTCCTCCAGCAGCTCGGCGTGGGACATGTCCCGCGCCAGCGACAGGCCGCGGGCCTCCCTGATGCTGCGTAGGTTCTCCTTCAGGGTACCCCTCCTGCGTTCGTCCGCCATGAACAGGGCGAGGGAGCGCAGCAGGCGCCAACCCAGCCATACCCTGCGCACGTACATCTTCCTTTCCTCCGGGGTCATACCATCACCTCTTTCCATGCCCTCTCTTGGTGCCTGGTTTCGTAGATACGCCGGTGTTCGCTGTCCGCCGCATCGACGCTCCCGATGCATCATCGCGTTCACGAAGGGGAGCACCTGGCCGCCTATCCGGTGCCGTACTTCAAGGTATTGTCCGAAAACAAAGCCGCTTAAACATCCCTCCGGCCGGCATCTTCCAAGCAGCCGGCCTGCACCCCGTAGAGCATGTTCATGTACTTGGCAACGAAGGCGGGATCCTCCACCTCTTCGGCCTCCATCTCCGTCATGAGGATGAGGGTGAAGTAGCCTCCCACGTAGAACCATGCCACCGTGCGTGGGTCGAGATCCTCCCGCACCTCTCCCTTCTCCTGGGCCTGCCTGAGCATGCGCTCGGTAGCCCTTATGTTCAGGTTGATGAAGCCCTCGAGCTCCCGGCGGAAATCCTCGTCGAAGCTGTTGTTGAGGACGAAGGCCAGGAACTTGCGCATGCTCGGGTTCTCGCGCACGAAGTCCAGGTAGCTCGCCGCTACGTGCTTGAGGGATTCCAGCGGCTGTCCCCTGTACTCCTTGTAGATGGCGTCGTAACGCGTAATGAGCAGCTCTTCAATGTAACGGCAGCAGGCCAGGAAGAGCTCTTTCTTGCTCGGGAAGTACTTGTAAAGGGTACCCTCCGCGACACCCGCTTCCCGGGCCAGCATCGCCGTGGTCGCCTTCTCGTAGTTGGTGCGCGAGAAGGCGTCGATGGAGGCCAGGATGATCTCGTTCTGGCGGTCGACCTTAGCCATGTATCGCCCCCGGTGGAACCATAGCGCAACTCCCGGCGGAAGCCCGCGGTGCTTGCGAAGATGCCTGAAAGCCGTCCACGTTGCCGCTTAGGAAGTGAGCGCTCACTCGCCTACAGCCGATTATTATTTATATAACAACCATCGCCGGCTGTCAATACAATGAGGTTTGTTTTATATGGAACAGGGGGTAAGCTTCGCCCCGTGAATCGATGGTCGCTTACCTTCTCGATACCGGCATGCAGACCATGATTACCGGGCGGGGCAACCTTGAGGTGAAAGCTGTGAACGCCATCTTCCTCGACTTCTTGCGGCGCAATGAGGTTTGTTTTATATGGAACAGGGGGCAAGCTTCGCCCCGTGAATCGATGGCCGCTTACCTTCTCGATACCGGCATGCAGACCATGATTACCGGGCGGGGCAACCTTGGGGTGAAAGCTGTGAGCGCCATCTTCCTCGATTTCTTGCGGCGCGGCATGAGGCCTGGCTACTATGCGGAGGGTGAAGGGGAGATAGATGCCGGCTATGGACCGTTTTCACTGGCGCGGATCCTTTTCATTATCACTTCCGCCAGTCCCGGCGGCTGTAGGTGTCTTAAGCAACCACCGGCCCATGCTTTCGGCCTGCACCTCACCTGTGGCTACAAATCCAAGTCCGACCTGTGGGACGCGGCAAGAATGGATGGCATACCCCTAAAGACCGACTTCTCGCGGAAATGAGCGTGGTATATGGTAACGTAGTCTATAAACAGGGAGGTGTGACGGGAGGAAGAGATGCAGAGAAGAGAGGCACTGCAACTACTCCAGGTCAATCTGAAGTCCGAAAACCTGCTCAAGCACTGCTATGCCACCGAGGCGGTGATGCGGCGGCTGGCGAGGGAAGCAGGCGAGGACGAGGAGCTGTGGGGACTCACCGGTCTCCTGCACGACCTGGACCTGGAGATAACCGGCGACGACATGTCCGTGCACGCCGACACGGCCGCGCGCATGCTCGAGGGGAGGGGGGCACCCGCGGAGATGGCGGACGCGGTGCGCATGCATAACGCTGAGGGTTTGGGGCTGGGCGAGCGGAGTACCGTGCTGCAGCACGCCCTGGCGGCCTCCGAGACCGTGACCGGGCTCATCGTCGCCGCGGCGCTGGTGCGACCCGATAAGCAGCTGGCCGGGGTTAAGGTGAGTTCGCTGCGCAAGAGGATGAAGGAGAAGGCCTTCGCCCGGGGAGCGCGGCGCGAGGTGATAGCGGAGTGCGAGCAGGCCGGCTTCGAGCTGGACGATTTCCTGGCCATGGCGCTGGAGGCCATGCAGTGCATCTCCGGCGACCTCGGCCTCTAGACGGTTTCCAGCATGACGACGGCCATGGCGGCGATGCCCTCCCCGCGGCCCGTGAAACCCATACCCTCCGTGGTGGTCGCCTTCACCGCCACGCACGCGGCGTCGATCCTCATGGTCTCCGCGATGCGGTCGCGCATACGATCGAGATAGGGGGAGAGGCGGGGCTCCTGGGCGACGATCACGCAATCGGCATTCACCACCCTGTATCCCTTCTCCCGTAGTATCCCCGCCACCTCCTCGAGCAACACCAGGCTGGAGATACCCTCGTAGGCGGGGTCGCTATCCGGGAAATGCGCACCGATGTCCCTCTCCCCGCAGGCGCCCAGCATGGCGTCCATGAGTGCGTGCACTAAGGCGTCCGCGTCTGAATGGCCAGCCAGTCCGCGCTCGTGCGCCACTTCGACGCCGCCCAGCACCAGCCTTCTTCCCGGCGCGAAAGCGTGGGCGTCAAAGCCCAGGCCTATGCGGTTCTGCAACTTCCAACCCCCCTTTGGCCAGCAGGGCCTCCGCCAGTATCAGGTCGTCACTGTAGGTGATCTTCAGATTGGTCAATTCGCCCTCTACCACCCTTACGCGGTAACGGCAGCGTTCCAGGAGCGCGGCGTCGTCGGTCACCCATACCCCTTCCCGGAAGGCGCGCTCGTGGGAATCGAGCAGGGCGGCGGCGCGGAAACACTGCGGCGTCTGCACGGCCCAGAAGCGTTTGCGGTCGGGCGTCCTGGTCACCCTACCCCCCTCCACTTCCTTGATGGTGTCCACGACCGGGATAGCAGCGATTATCCCCTCGCAGTCGGAGTCCAGCAGGGCCTTGATGGTGCGCCGGAAGAGATCGGGCGTGGCCAGAGGCCTGGCGCCGTCGTGTATCACCACGATGTCCACGGCCGGGGAGAGGGCGCGCAGCGCCTTGAAGACGGATTCCTGCCTCCATTCGCCCCCCTCCACCACGCCGGTCACTTTCTCTATGCCATAGGCACCCAGGATGTCTTCGCTCGCCCTCGTGATATCCTCGGCGTTGACCACCAGGACGATCTCCTCCACTTCGGGAACAGCCGCCACGTTGAGAAGGGAGCGTGCCAGCAGCGGTACTCCGGCCAGTTCCAGGAATTGCTTGCCTTCCTTGTTTCCCAGCCTCTCGCCCCGCCCGGCGCCAGCCACGATGGCTGCGGCCTTCGCGCACATCTTACCTCTCCTTGAGCGCGGCGAAGATCATCCTCCCCGCCGGCGTCTGCAGGATGCTCGTCACCAGGGCTTCGACATCCTTGCCGATGTGCTTCTTGCCTCCCTCGACCACCACCATGGTCCCGTCATCGAGGTAGCCGACTCCCTGTCCGGCCTCCTTGCCCTCCTTGATAAGGGACAGGGCGATGGATTCCCCCGGGAGCACGACGGGCTTGAGGGAGTTGGCCAGTTCGTTGATGTTTAAAACCCGGACCCCCTGCAGCTCGGCTATCTTGTTGAGATTGAAATCGTTGGTCATCACGGGCAGGTTCAAGGCCTTGGCCAGGGCGACCAGCTTGGAATCGACCGCCGACAGCTCCGGAAAATCCGTCTCCTCGATGTTCACCTCCACCCGGTCCTGCCTCTGCAGGGAGTTGAGCACGTCTAGGCCGCGGCGGCCGCGGTTGCGCTTCAGCGGGTCCTCGGAATCGGCCACGCTCTGCAGCTCGTTGAGGACGAAGCGCGGCACCACCAGCTCCCCCTGGAGAAAGCCGGAGTAACAGATGTCGGTGATGCGGCCGTCGATGATCACGCTGGTATCCAGGATGCGGGAGATCAAGCTCCTGTCGGGCTCCTCATCCGGGTTCGACGAGCCCCGGGAGGGGCGGATGAAGTTGATGAGGTCGTCCTTTTTCTGCACCGCGATGACGTAGCCCAGGACCCCGCAAATGGCGAAAATGGTGAGGATGAACGCCCAGCCCCAATCGTTCAGCCAACCCCATTCGGAGCGGAACAGCAGCACGGACACCGAGGGGAGAAAGGCGACGAGAAACCCGGCTATGACGCCGACGGCACCCATGAGAAGATCGGTGCCGGGGATATCCTGGATGGCGTGCTGGAATCGGTTGAGGAGCCTGGCTGTGTATCTCCCCGCAGCTCCCCCGATAACGAAACCCAACCCGACGCAGATAAGAATGGAAACGATGAAGCCGATAATATAGTAAGCCGGGTCGAGGCTTTCCAGGTACTGCCCCCTGATCAGCTCTCCGAGCTCATAGCCCCCGATCCCCCCGATGATCATGAAAATCAGTCGGACGATAAGGACTACCATTAATCTTCGATACTCCCGTTCCGGGTAGTGCAACCCTCCCTTACGCCGTATTCTCCGGGCGGATGATAAAGATGATGAAACCCGGAGTTGATATAGATTATAACCTTACAAAGAAGAAGAAAAAACCTCCTCTATCATCTGTACGGCGGCTTCCACCTCGACGTCGACTGCGTACATCAACTCGCTGGCCAGTATGTCCCTCGCCTGATTGAGCATACGTTTCTCTCCCGACGATAGCCCCTTCTCCATATCCCGCAGGGTGAGGTTGCGCACCACCTCGGCGACCTGGAAGATATCTCCGCTGCGGAGCTTATCGCGGTTTTTCTTGTAGCGGTGGTTCCAGTTGCTGGGCATGGGGGTCTGATCCTCGGAGAGCACGCACAAGACCTTTTCCACGTCTTCCTTGTCTATAACGCTGCGCAGGCCCACCTGCAGGGAGTTTTCGGCCGGTACCATCACTTTCAGGTTGCCCTGGCACATGCGCAGGACGAAGTATTTCCTGGTCTCTCCCTCGATATCTTTCTCGGAAATCCCCTCGATGACCCCCGCTCCATGGTGAGGATATACTACGACGTCTCCAACATGAAACATCTCATCACCTCTTACGTCCGACGGAGTCTTTTTGGTCCATCTCTCCACAGAGATGTATCTTCAATAGATCAGGGTGGTGTAACGTGAGGTCTGATCTCACCCGGCCACAGCTGACATATGTTGTTACGAGCTTCCTTTGAACAATACCGTCCGTTCTCCCGAGGAACGACAGATTATATCATCCATGCGTTCAGGTCAGGCTGTAGACGCCCAGGGTATTTATGCGGTCGTTCTCCCTTTCCAGAACGCATTTAAAATCCAGTCCGAGCAGGCAGCAGATGGCGGCCAGATAGAAGATGGCGTTGCCCAGTTCGGTCTCGATGACGTCCGCGCAGCTGGGACAGAGTTCGCCCTCGATATGGCTCTTGACATAGTTGGCCACCTGGGAGAAGCTCGCGTCTTCCGGAAGTTCCTGCTTGCTCGCCTCGATGCTGAGGCAACCGCAGCTGGTCACCGTCTTGGCCAGGGCGCGGTTGACCCTGGTCGCGGCTTCTTGGAGCTTGGTCATCACGTCGAGGATACTGCGGTTGCGGACGAGGTATTCCGAAACCGTTTTCTGGAATTCCGTACAATCTGCTTCCCGCATATTTTTACCTCCATCCCAACTGACTAGATTAATTATAGGTTCGGCTTTTCGGGGGTGTCAAACCGCGGCCGCAGCCGTGCATGAGGAAAATCAGGTGATAATTTACAATAATATGGAAATTTACGCACTTATTTGCCGCGTAGACGCGGGGCGGAAAGCGAACGCGAACGGGGAGTCACGGCATTACATATATCTTTCGACGAGTGAGGATTCGGCGATGCGCCGCAACCCTTCCTTGATGGCCTGGGCGCGCGCTTTGCCCACCCCCTCGACCTCGTCGAGCATCTTCTCGGAAGCCTGCATGATATTCTGCACGCTCTTGAAATTCTTCACCAGCTTCTCGACGACGGAAGCGGGGAGGCGCGGGATACGCTCGAGCACGCGATACCCGCGCGGGGACAGCGGCCGGTCCAGCTCGTCATGGGCTCCCGAGTACCCGAGGGCCTGGGCGACGTTGGTGAGCTGCAGGAGTTCCTCGTCGCTGAGGCGGGCCAGGCTGAGCTCCACGGCCTCCACAGATTTCCCCCGCTGCTCCACGCGGTAGTCGCGGATGACGTTCTTCTTCTCGCGCTCCACGCCGGATATCAGTTCCTCCACCTGCAGCTCTATCAGCCTGCCCTCCGTGCCCAATTCGGCCAGGTAGACATGGATCTCGTCGGCAATCCTCTGCATCATCTCCGCTCTCTGCAGCACGCTGACCACGTCCTGCAGGCTGACCAGGTCCTCGAACTCCAGGGCGCTCAAGGTGGTCGAAACCTGGTCCAGGCGCGTCTTGTACTTCTCCATCGTCTGCAGGGCCTGGCTGGACTTGCTGATGAGCACGCGTACGGAGAGGATGACATGGCGCCAGTCGTCTTTATACAAGGTCACCCTGGTCATACGCTCGGATACGGCTATGACGAGCTTGCCGGTCTGCCTGGCCACCCTTTCCGCGGTACGGTGGCGCGTGCCGCTCTCCAAAGTAGGGATGGAGGGATCCGGGACCAGGTGTACATTGGCGAAGCGTATCCTCGATATATCCTCGTCTAATACCACCGCTCCGTCCATCTTGGAGATCTGGAAGAGGTTGGCGGCCGAGAATTCCCAGTTGAGCTCCACTCCCCCGTTAACGACCTCCAGTACATCGCTGTCATCGCCTACAACGATCAGCGCCCCCAGGCGGGATGCCATGAGGCGGGCGAGCGATTCCCGCAACTCCGTTCCCGGCGCAACGAGCTCCAGGACATCCAGGTATTTCCGGTCCGGGTTCTGATCTTCCATGGCCACCCTCGATCGCTCAAAGGAACTGCACCACTTACCGCCGGCCTACTTAATCATAGATTATGAAGCCTGCCGGTTCCAGCCGCGCAGCCGCGGAGGGACCTCAGGCGATACCGAACGCGGCCAGGGCGCCGCGCACGTCGCCGACTCCCACGAGCTTCAGCCCGTGCAGCCCGTACCGCAGGCGCGCCCTGTCCGATAGCGCCAGGGAGCGGAACCCCAGGCGCGCAGCCTCCCGCAGCCTTTCCTCCACCCTGGATACCGGCCGCACTTCCCCGGTCAGGCTCACCTCCCCCAGGAAGACGGTCTCGGAGGGGAGGGTCTTTTCCTGACGGGATGAGGCGATAGCCATGCACACCCCCAGATCGAGCGCGGGTTCGCTCACCTTCAGCCCCCCGGAGATGCCCACGTAGACGTCCCGGTCAGCCAGGCGCACGCGGGCCTTCCGCTCCAGGACCGCGACATCGATGGCCAGCCGCCGATGGTCCATGCCCGTGGATACGCGTTTGGGGGAGGGAAGCCGGGAGGGAACGACCAGCGCCTGCACCTCCACCACCAGGGGGCGGCGTCCCTCCATGACCACCACCGCCGCCGTTCCGGATACCGGCTCCTCGCGGGCACCCAGGAAATAATGGCTGGGGTCCTCCACCTCCACCAGGCCGGCATCGGTCATCTCGAATATCCCCAACTCGCTGACGGAACCGAAGCGGTTCTTGGCCGCGCGAAGGATGCGCAGCGAATCGAACCGCTCGCCTTCGAAATAGAGCACGCAATCCACCATGTGCTCCACCATCCTGGGTCCCGCGAGTATCCCCTCCTTGGTGACGTGCCCGACCAGGAAGGCGGCGCAATCGACCTCCTTCGCCAGCGCCTGCATGCGATACACGCACTCCCGCAACTGGTTCACGCCGCCGGGAGGTGAATCGAGGTCGCTGACGCGCATGGTCTGGATGGAGTCCACCACCAGCACCTGCGGGGCGAGCTCGCGCGCGGCCTCCGCGACCGCCTCGACATCCGTCTCGCACAGCAGGTACAGCCCGGGGTTGAGAACCCCCATACGGCGGGCGCGGGAAGTGATCTGCGCGGCCGATTCCTCACCGCTTACTATCATCACCTTTGCCCCCCGCGCCGCGAGGGAGGACGCAGCCTGCAGAAGCAGGGTGGACTTGCCGATACCCGGTTCGCCTCCCAGGAGCACCAGGGAACCGGGTACGGCCCCTCCCCCCAAGACCCGGTCGAACTCCCCTATCCCCACCGTGATACGCGGCTTTTCCTCGGCGATGCTGCCCATGGGGAGAGGCTCCGCCTTCGGCCGGGAGCCGCCGCTCATGGCGGGCTCTTTTTTCTCCTCCCGCATGGTGCCGAAGCTGCCGCAGGCGGGGCAGCGGCCCAGCCACTGCACCGAGGCCTCCCCGCATTCCTCGCATGCATAATGCGTACGCTCTGCTTTCACCTTTCGTACCTCGCCTCGTCGAATAGAACCGGCCGTCGATGAGATTATACTTCCCCCCACTGTCAAGCTTTCGGACTTCTGAGCGAGACGCGGATTCTCTTGGTAACCCACGTCTCATGGGCTTCCGGCTATCCTTTGGGCAGCGAAAATCCATTTCAAAGGAATGTTTACAATTGTATTACATTGTTATAGTATGGAGAATGAGAGGATGAAGAGGATGAAAGAAAAGGATGCCCCGGACGGGCATATCGAAAAAGCCGCCAGGGGGAGCCTTGACACTCCTCTGGAAGGGAGTGAGCGGGTACATCCAGGCGTTCCTGCCGGTGGAACCAAGACCGTCGTCTCCATCAGGATGGATAAGCGTACGCTCGAGGCTTTGGACGAATACGCGAGGACTATAAACGAAAAAATGTCCGCCGTGGCAAGGGGCTTCGTCGTCGAAGGCCTCGAGAGGGCCGGCATGGGCTTATCTTCGCAGGAGCTTCACGAACTGACCAGGCTGCGCATGAAGGAGGAACTGTCTCGAACCGGAAGGGACATCGCAAGGGAAGCCCGCAAGGGAAGCCTCCAGGAACTACAGTCAGCGCAGCAGGATCTCTCTTACTGGCTGAGCCGCCCCGTGGAAGAACGCGTCGCGGCCGTCGAATACCTGAGAAGACAGCGTTATGGAAGTGCAGCAGGACTTCAAAGAGTTGCTCGAGTTGTTCAACGAGCATGAGGTGGAATACGTTATCGTGGGGGCCTACGCCCTCGCGTTTCACGGGGTTCCGCGCTTCACGGGAGATCTGGATGTCCTCGTGTGTCCTTCTCCCGCAAACGCGGGGAGGATTCTGTCCGCTCTGGGCGATTTCGGCTTCGGGTCCCTCGATCTGAAACCGGAAGATTTCATGAGCCCGGATTCCGTGGTCCAGCTTGGCGTCGCCCCGGTTCGTATCGACATCCTCACCTCGCTTACGGGGGTTACCTGGCAGGAAGCGGACGAGGGAAAAACCGAGGGGCCGTACGGCGATATCAATGTTGATTTCCTGGGCAGGAAGGAGCTTATCGCCAACAAGAAGGCGCTGGGCAGGAAAAAGGACCTGGCCGACCTCGAAGCCCTCGGCGAAGATTAATCGCGGAGCGAAGACCGCTGTCCCCTGGCCCGGACCACAAACCCAAACCGGGAACCGGGGGTTTGTCCAAAGCATAGAGACGGGCATGGAAGCACCTCATGGGCATCAAACCAGGCCCGGGTGTCGCCTGCACAAAACCACCTTCCCGAGAACCGGGGGTTGGTCTGAAGCGACATTCGCGAGCAGTAAACACGAGAGAAAGGCTGCGCTGCGGATATGCTGCACTGCGAGTGCGGAGCGAGG
>QZKE01000076.1 GCA_003598015.1 Actinomycetota bacterium
CGTCTCCTCGTACAACGTATCCACCACCGTGACCTCGAACCGGCCGGTGGTGGCGGAGCGGGCCATGTACGGGGCGAACCGCACCTGGGGCCATGACTCGGTAGGCTATTCTCCCTGAGCCGGTCGGCCGCGCCGGCGGGACCCTAGCGAGCCGAGTCGTCTGACTGCATGAGCCCGAAATGGTTGCCCTCGCTATCGACGCAGGGCACGAACCATCCCACCCCGGGTATGGCCATCTTATCCATGAGGGTCTGACCGCCGTTCTCCCTGACCTTGGCGGCGTACTCGTCCGCGTCCGGCACCTCGATGGTGCAGCGGTAGGTGTTGAAGGAGAGCCCTCCTTCGCTCCGTATCCCCATACCCCCGTTTATCCCCGCCTCCCCATCCGGCCCCGTCGTGATCAGCCAGTACTCCATGGGGCCTTCCCATTTGTCGAACTTCCAGCCGAAGACCCCAGCGTAGAAACCTATCGCCCGTTGTGGATCGTCCGAGTCGACGTCGAAGTGCACTACTCTGGGCATTGGCCTACCTCCTTTCTCGAGCCAACCCGCATTTCTCTAACCTGTGATGCCCCGGTTGCGGATTGATTAAACGTTTTGGCTCTTCTACGAGAAGTGTGGGTGAGTCGATGATGAGACTTATGCGGTCCGGCCTCAAGCCAGGCATGACCCCGAGGCCGGACGTATGCTACCCACGCTTATTTCTGCGGGGAGAGCTATTATAATAAGAGCGTGGCGGGAGCGGAGTTGCATGGAGCGGATGGGGGGCAGCGCATGAACGAGAAGTACATCCTGGTCAATGACGTGGGCACCACCGGCACCAGGGCGGTGATCTTCGACCACGAAACCAACATCATCTCCGAGGTATACCGGGAAATACCCCAGATCTTTCCAGAGCCCGGTTGGACGGAACAGAACCCGGCCGACCTCTTCGAGAGCTGCATGGAGGTGACGAGAAAGGCCCTGGATGAAACGGGCCTGCAACCCGGAGACATCGCGGCCATGGGTATAGCCACCCAGAGAGCTACCAGCATGATCTGGGACGCGGAGACGGGGGAGCCGGTTTACAACGCCATCACCTGGCAGGACACCAGGATGTCGGATGCGTGCGAGAAGATAAACCACAGCCCGCTCTTCAAGATGCTCCATCTTCTCGGCGGGGCATACCAGAGGATAGCGCCCCTGAGCGAGGGGCTGCGCAAGAACCTGGTGGGAAAGATGCTCATCACCGCGGCGCATTTCACCGTCACCCCCGCGCAGTCATCGGCCCACGCCCGCTGGGTGCTGGATAACGTTCCGGGCGCGGAGGAGAAGGCGGCGGCGGGCAGGCTGCTGCTGGGTACCGTGGACACCTGGATCGTGTGGAACTACACCAGGGGGGTGGTGCACGCCACCGATTACTCCAACGTCAGCGCCACTGGTATGTACGATCCCTTCGGGATGAGATGGAGCCCGTTGCTGCTCAAGCCCTTCAGGCTGCCGGGCGACCTGGTCTTCCCGGAGATACGGGAGACCAGCGGTGACTTCGGCGTCACCGAGGCTTTCGGAGACCCCATACCTATAAAATGCGTGGTGGCCGACCAGCAGGCCGCCCTCTTCGGGGAGGCCTGCTTCGAGCGCGGCAGCGTGAAGTGCACCAACGGCACCGGCACCTTCATCGACATGAACACCGGCGACGAGCCCATGGCCTCCATCCACAGGATGACTCCCATGATCGCCTGGCGGATAGGGGGGGAGACCACCTACATTATGGAGGGGATCATTTCCAGCGCCGGGTCCTCCATACAGTGGCTGCGGGACAACCTGCAGATCATAAAGGAGGCCGCTGAGACGGAGGAACTGGCCCAGGCCTGCCGGGACTGCGGGGGCGTTTATGTGGTACCCGCCTTCACCGGGCTCACCGCACCCTACTGGGACCCCTTCGCACGCGGCACCGTCATCGGCCTCACCCGCGCCACCACCAAGGAGCAGGTGGTGAGGGCGACGCTGGAATCCATCGCCTACCAGTGCAAGGACGTCATCGAGGCCATGCAGAAGGACACCGGTATCGAGGTCAGGAGTATCAAGGCGGATGGCGGAGCATCGGCGAACAACTTCCTGCTGCAATTCCTGGCGGATATCCTCGATGTGGAGGTGGAGCGGCCGCAGATACTGGAGGCCACGGCTCTGGGGGCGGCCTTCCTCGCGGGGATAGCCGCGGGTATGTGGAGATATCCCGACGATATAGAGCGTATCCGCCGCATAGACCGCGTCTTCTCCTCCGGCATGGGTGCGGGGATGAGGGATTCCCTTTTCGCGGGATGGAAGAAGGCCGTGGGCAGGGCCAGCCAGTGGGCGTAGGCATGGAGACCATGCGCGGGCCCTGGGCAGGCCGGGAGATGTGTGAGGTGAGAGCGCGACCCCCTCGGGCCGCCGCCGCATATAACCGCTGCCGTCCAGTTCGGGCTGGAATCTGAGCCTGCCCCCGCGCCGTCCCTTCGCGGTTGACAGGGGCAGGGGAAAAGCCTAACATACAATTAATAACGTTAACGTAAACGTTAACATTAAGATGGATGGTGCTTGAGCGATCTCAGCATGCTATAACCGCACTTATTGCAGACTGGCATGCAAAGCGCATATGGGAATGCCGGCTCGTGAAGGAGGTGCCCCCCATGTCCCTTCCAGACAGAAACAACCCCTACAGCTTCAACCCCTATCTCGCATGGCGCAAGAAAGTCGATTACTACGCAGATGATCCGTTTCTCCAGAGGATGGTGCGCGCGTTCGCGGGTTCCGAGGCCGAGGAGGTGGACAGGCAGGCCAGGGAGTTCTCCCGCAAGGTATCCTTCCGCTGGCGCGATTTCGCAGAGCGCATCGCGACGCCGGAGAACCGGCCCTACATGATGCATTACGACGGCCACAAGAACCGCATCGACCGCATCGTCAGGCCCTACGAGGTCGAGGTCATGGAGAAGGAGATCTTTTCCGAGGGTATCTTCTCGGCGAAGACCTCTCCCTGGAACCGCTTCGTCAAGATCTCCCTGCTGAGCCAGAACTCAGAAGCCGGCGTGCTCTGCCCGGTAGCCTGCACCTGGGGCCTGGTGGCGCTGCTGGAGAGATTCGCCGATACGCCCGAGACCCTGAACATCCTTCGCCACGTCAAGGAGGGCATCGAAGGCGATTTCGCCATCGGAGCCCAGTTCGTCTCCGAGATGCAGGGCGGTTCCGACGTCTCCGCCAATCTCCTCGAAGCGGTGGAGGAGGACGGTGCCTGGCGCCTGTACGGGAACAAGTTCTTCTGTTCCGCCGCCCACGCGGATTACGCGGTGGTAACGGGGAAGCCCAGGGGGTCGGAGAGGGCGGGCCTCTTCGTCATCCCCATGTGGCTTCCCGGCGACAAGGAAAAGGAGATACGCAACGGCTATACTATCGACCGCCTGAAGTGGAAGATGGGTACGGTCGAGCTCCCCACGGCCGAGATCACCTTCGACGGCGCGCTGGCTTATCCCGTGGGTCCCCTGGACCGGGGCGTGGCCAACGTGGTCGGCATAGTGCTCACCCTCTCCCGCCTGGTGGTAGGCATGGGTATGAGCAGTGGCATGTTGCGGGGACTGCGTGAGGGCAAGAAATACGCCGAGTTCCGCACCGCCTTCGGCCTCGCCATCAAGGATTTTCCCATGCTGGCCGGGCAGCTCGCCGTCATGGAGCATCGCGCCAGGCGGGCCGTGGCCGCGAGCTTCAAGGTGTACAGGGATTTCATGGGCCTCCCCGGGGGCCTTGCGCCCGGCTTGACCACCGACGAGCCCCTGGAGCTGAAGAGGAAGCGCTTCGAGGTGAGACAGCTGATCATGCTCCAGAAGATAACCGTTGCCTCGGATGCCAACGACGATGCACGCCAGGGCATCAGTGTCTTCGGCGGCCACGGTGTTATGGAAGATTTCTCCAGTTTTCCCCGTATGCTGCGTGACGGGATGGTGAATGAATTATGGGAGGGACCCCGCAACGTGCTGCTGACCCAGATGCACCGTGATTTCCAGCGGGTGGCGGAATGGTATCCGGCGGCCGATTGCGTATCCCGCCTGCTCGAGGGAGCGGACCCAGAGGTGATCGCAGGGTGCCGCGAAGAGATCGTGGAACTCCTGTCGATACCCCATCTCTTCGAGATGAACGAGAAAACGCTGGAGGTGTGCCGGCGGTGGGACGAATTCTGTGCCCGCCTCTTCCACGCCTATCAGGACCTTGCGCTCGCCCGGGTGGAGGCGGATGCGGAGGCGGGAGAGCGGCAGGCCGAGAAGCTCGCGATCGGATGAGTGCCGGGAGCGTGGAGGGAAGTATCGCGACGCCCGCAGGCGACGGCGCAGGGGGACCCCGCGAGATGATGACCATCTCCGAACTGGCGGGGGAGTTCGGGATAACCCCGCGTACCATCAGGTACTACGAGGAGATGGGCCTGCTTTCACCCCATCGCAATACGCCGACGAGCCAGAGGCTCTACGACGAACGGGACCGCGCGCGTCTCAAGCTGATCCTGCGCGGCAAGCGTTTCGGCTATTCCCTCGCCGAGCTCGCCGATATACTCGAGCTCTACGATATAGATCCCACCCAGGGCCGGCAGATCATGCGCACTCTCGAGTACGGAGTAAGGCATATCCGGGAGATAGACGAAAGGATCGAGGAACTGGAGGAGATACGCAAGGAGATGCTGGAATTCGCCACGAGCTTCCTGGAGATCCTGGAGGAGCAGGGAGAGGACGGGGAATTCATAGCGCGGGCCCGCGAGATGGTGGGGATGATGGAGAAAAAGGAGTGAGGTTGTGCGATCCAGTTAAAGTGCCCGCCCGGGATATCCCGGGATGATGTTTAGCGGATCTCCGCAAACGGGGAGGCCGGATGAGGGTGCTTCACGCCACGGGATAGAGGAGGAGTGAGATGTTCGATTTCATCATGACGGAGGAGCAGAAGAGCCTGCGGGAGGAGATGTGCGACCTGGTAGGCTGGGTGCCGCGCCAGCTCATCCTGGACATGGATGCCATGATAGCGCCTTTTCCCAGGTTCTTCCTGGAGGAGGCGGGAGAGCGCAATCTCCTGGGGCTGCGTTTTCCGCGTGAATACGGGGGAAGGGGCATGAGGTGGGAGGACGAGATCATCGCCATCTCCGAGATGTCCCTGGTGGGAGTCCCCCTCACCTGCCTGTATTCCCTGGTGAGCATCGTGGGGGAGTGCATCGTGCAATTCGGCAACGAGGACCACAAGCAGCGTTTCCTGGTACCAACCCTCAAGGGGGAGAAGGTCTGCGCCGAGGCCCTCACCGAGCCGCGCGGCGGCTCGGATTTCTTCGGCGCCACCTGCACGGCGCGCCGCGAAGGCGACCACTACGTACTGCACGGCCAGAAACGCTTTATCGTGGGCGCGGAAGGGGCCGACTACTTCATGGTCTACGCCCGCACCAACCTCGATGCCCCGCCCCGCGACGGCTTGAGCTGCTTCCTGGTGGAGCGGGATGACAGCGTAGAGGTGAAGACGGTATACGGCCTCATGGGCGCGCGGGGCAGCGGCACGGGCCGGGTACTCTTCCGCGATACCAGGGTGCCGGCGGAGAACCTGGTGGGGGAGGAGAACGGCGCCTCGCATATCTTCTACCGCATGATGGTTCCGGAGCGCATGACCTCGGCGTCGGGTTGCGTGGGGGCGGCGCGCGAGGCTATCGAGCTCGCGGCGCGCTACACCACGCGGCGCAAGGCCTTCGGCATGCAGATCAAAAATTTCCAGGCCG
Source organism: Actinomycetota bacterium (assembly GCA_003598015.1). Taxonomy (GTDB): domain Bacteria; phylum Actinomycetota; class Geothermincolia; order Geothermincolales; family RBG-13-55-18; genus SURF-21. Next base: position 5,752 of record QZKE01000076.1, read on the forward strand.
TCTCCTTCATGATCGCCGAGAGCCTGGTCAAGCTCGACGCAATGTCCAGCCTGATATGGATGACCGCCAGGGCCATAGACGGGGGCGTCCCGCACGGGCACATGCGGCGCATGGTCTCCGAGTCCAAGAAATTCGCCACCGAGGCGGTATGGGACATCGTCTACAACGCCATGCAGGCCATGGGGGGTATCGCCTACACCAACGTCTATCCCATAGAGAGGATGCTGCGCGACTGCCGCCTGCTTTCCATCTGGACGGGCACCAACGAGGTCATGAACCTCATCATCCAGCACGAATTCTACAAGGAGCTCCAGGAGAAGGTTAAAGGCAAGCGCGACGTGGAGCTCGACGCCCCCGAGGCCTTCAACGAGGAAGAAAAGATATACGAGTAGCGCGAAAGGTCAATCGGAAGGCATCAGCACTAAGGCATGGATATGCGCGTGCAGGACCGCGCGGGCGGCGAAAGGAGTACAAGCGATGAGAAGGCTGGAGGAAGTGGGCCGGGAGGAGCTCAAGGATTACCTGGGTAAGGGCTGGCTCACCCACGACGGAATGTGGTTCTACCACACCTACCTGGACTCCGGCATGGAACAGGCGAACCGTATCAACCGCCAGGCGATCAGGTCGCTCGCGGCCATCGAGATGGCCCGGGCGAGGAAGGTGCTGCGCGTGGAGGACGGGGACCTGCGTACGTGGGAAGGGCTGCAGTCGTTCATGCGCGATGCCCTGGAGATGACTCTGCCGCAATCGGTCTTCTCCCGGGCGAGCTTCACCTTCGTTTCCCCCAACATGTTCCACTGGGAATGGGAGGACGGCGAGTGCTTCGCCTACAAGGGCATGCAGCAGCTGGGCGTCGTCGACACTTACGTCTGCGGCGTGATGTTCCGTATCGAGTGCTGGCTGGAGTGCTCCGGCATCCCCTATACGGTGGAACCAGAGATAGATAAGTGTATCATGCACGAAACCGGCCATTGCAGGGGGGATTTCACGATACTATTCTGACTCGAGATGGTAATCGCCTGGGGGCGCGGGCCGGCCGCATGCGTCAGGCCCGGGGAGCGAGGGAAGCGAGGAAGGGCTTCATTAAAACCGAAGCGGCTTCCTCTCCTCGCGGGATGAGCCAGTCCTCCTCGTAAGCCTGCATATAGACGAGGAAGATGAAGATCTGTACCAGCACCCAGGATACGAAGGTAGGATCGAGCTCGGGGTCCAGGGTTCCCTCCTCGATACCCGACTGCATCAGTCCCTCGATCTCCTCTGCTCGCTCGTCGAGGAGAGCCTCGATGTTCTCCTGAAATTCCCTGGTCGCCGCCTCGGATATGGTGTTTACTACTATCCGGGCCATCTCGGGATTCTCCAGCATGAACCTGAGATGGTTGCGCATGAGGGCATCAGCCAGCTCGTTGAAGTCCTTCGCCGGCGGCAAGTCGCTCCAGAGGTTGTTGACGATAGCGGCATAGACCTCGTTGCGCACGGCGTAGAAGAGCTCCCGCTTGGTGGAGAAGTAACGGTAGATGGCCCGCTTGGTTATGCCTGCCGCATCAGCGATGTCCGAGACCGAGGCGCCGTCGTAGTTCTTGGCGGCGAAGGCCTTCATGGCCGCTTCGATGATCTGCTGCCTGCGGTTTCCGCGCGTGCCGTACTTCCTGGCCATGTCAGCGCTCCTCCAGCCTGGCGGGGGTGGCTATGGTAGAGAGCAGGCGGTCGATGAGGTCCATGTACGCGTCCTTCTGCTTGAAAGGAACGTTCAAGCCGAGAGCATTTGCGATATAGACTATCTCCACCAGCGAGATAAAACTCCAGGCGAAGTCAGGGGCATCCATGTCGTCAACCGCCGCGCCCTGGCGTTGCGCCTCCTCCAGCATGTAGGCAACGGCTTCATGCAGGCGGTGCAAGCGCTCCACCGGCGACCTGCGCAGGCCTCCCTTCCCCAACTCGGGGATGGAATAGTAATAGGCGCGCATCTTGCTGCGGTGGCGTACCGTGTAGTCGAAGATCGCCTCGGCGGCTTCGTGCAGCCCCTCCAGGGGGGTCTTCCTCTTGACCACGCGCCTCACCACGTAATTGGAGATATCATCGAGCGCCTCGTTACGCAGCGAACTGACGATGTCGCGCTTGTCCTGGAAATGCTGGTAGAGTACGGGCTCGGTGATGCCGGCCTCGGCGGCGATATCCGCGGTGGTGCAGTTGTAATAGCCCTTGCGGGCGAGGCAACGCTCGGTAGCCTTGAGGATGCTCTGCTTCCTTTTCTCCGCCGGCAGTCTCTGCTTGGCCATGCAGCGGGTCCCTTTCTCTAACTTGACAGATTAACGGAATTTGTTCAATATATAATTAGTAAACAGATACTATTATCGTGGGTAATGATAGCACACGAAAATCCGGCCAGATAGAGTAGCTTGAAAACCGAACAGGCGAGATCTGACAAAACAAGGGGTACAAAGAAATATGGCTTTGCGAGGCCATTTGAGCCACGTCGGCCGAAAAATATCACCAGCCTTGTAGCTGGTTTTTGTTTTTCCTTTTTTCACCATTGGTGCAGGCGGGGATGCCACGAAAAGCTGACAAAGACGAGGCGACAAAGAGAGATGGGGGGACTGACGATGCTCAGAAAGTCCACGGGGATAGTCTTGTGCTTTATTATCTGCGCGGCCATGATCTTTCCCCTGACGCCGTTGTTCAGCGAGAGCGCCATGGCGGACGGGGAGAATCAGGTATCGGATGCGCGGGCGCTGTCCACGGGATGGAATCAGGAGTCCCAACCCTGGCTGGGCGTGGACGGCGGAGGCGCCGCGCGCGTTGCCTGGGAGTCGAGCGGGTATGCGCCGGGCGGAACGGAGAACGGTGTGCATTATACGGACAACACGCCGGGAGCCTTCCAGGTCCCGGTCGAGGCGTTCGACCTGCCCGATGATCCCCGCCGGGATTGGGAAATGGTCGTGGGCGCGGATGGCGATACCCACGCGGTCTGGGCGGAGGGATCCGACCCTTATGGAATTTATTATGCCCACGGCTCCGCGGGATCCTTCTCCGCTCCTCAGCTGCTGGCGAATGGGGATGGACTCGCCTGCACTCTCCGGTTCGGCCAGGACGCGGGAGGTTCGCTGCACTTGGCATGGGTGGAGGAAAGCGACACGGGCGGCCCTTATCCCGCTCTGACCATACACTACACCAATAACCGTTCCGGGGGCGTCTTCTCGCCCCCCGGCACGGTATTCTCCTCCGGCAGCCTCTCGCGCATCAACGAGGTCGTCATGGATACGGATGCCGGAGGCCATGCCTTTGTAGTCTGGGAGTCGGTGCTTGTGGAGTCCGACTTCACGAGCAAGAGGATCTGGTACAGCGACAACGCCTCCGGCTCTTTCCCGGCTCCCATCCTCCTCAGCCGGGACATAGCCGACCCCGACCTGGCAAACACCTCCTTCGATCCGTGCCTGGAGATAGACGGGGAAGGGTATGCCCACGTAGCGTGGATCGAGGAGAACTACCGGAGTTCCGGCATGGTGCAACCCCCATACGATCTCGTGGAGCCCTGGCCACGCGTTCTGTACAAGAACAATCGCAGCGGTGGTTTCCTCTCCGACCCGCAGCAGGTAAGCCAGGTTGCGGTGAACCTCATTATTGCCGGCTGGGAAGCGCGGCGTTGCGGAGGGCTGGATATATCCGCGTCCAGCAACGGAAACCTCTATCTGTTCTGGAACCAGCTGGACGAGGGATGGGCTTTGGTTCTGCCCGCGACCTATTACGAGGTGAACTACGCCTGGAGGACGCCGGGAGGGGCGTGGAGCACGGTTCGCAAGCTCAATGGAGACAACAAAATGGAAGTCTCGGCGGCGGTTTCCAGCACCCCGGCTTCCTCGGAGTATCCGGGGCGCGTCTTCGTAGCCTGGACGACCAGGGCCACGGGAACGGAAGAAGACACCGATATCGGCTATAACTGGGTGAACGGCAACAGCCATTCCGCCCCGGTCCTGCTGCATCCCACCACATCGCAGGAGAAGGCTCCCTTCCTAAGCTCATCTCCAGCCGCCCTTTACGCCACCTGGATAGTCGATTGGCGACAGGCTCAGGACGTCAGGGTGGCGCGATTCGATGTGGTTGGCGATGTCTTCGATACGCCCGAAGCAGTGAATTGCGGCTACGAACTGGGGGGAACAGCGAGCGTGGCCGCAGACGGCACAGGGGGGCTCCACGCCGCCTGGCAGGATGGGGAGGGCGCCGGAAGCACCCTCTGCTATACCGACCAGGCGGCGGAGGGGGCACGCGAACCCTGCCGTATAGGCGGCGTGGACGGGGAGGCCCTCCAGCGCCTTGCGCTTGGTCCTGGCGGCGAAGTGCATCTCGTCTGGCAGAGCCAGGATGGGGGAGATTATGACCTGCATTATGCGCGCGACCCCGTAGGGCCGTCTTCAGCGCAGGCGATAACCGTCAACGGCGTGGATGATACCGACCCCGACCTGGCCGTGGATGGCACGGGAACGCCGCATCTTGCCTGGCTGCAGGATGGCGGAGGCGACCGCGAGGTGCTCTACGCGCGCGGTGGCGGACTGGGATTCGAGCCGGCGCTACAGTTGAGTGACAACGTCTGGGACGAGGAAGCGGTGCTGATAGCTTCCAACGCTTCCGGAAAGACGGCGGTGGCCTGGTCCGGCGCGGGAGGGGTCTTTTACACCGAGGGCGATGGCGCCGGCTTCTCCCCGCCCCTGGAAGTCAGCGGGGAATCCTCACAAGCCCTGCTCACCGGCCTGGCGCTGGAAGAGGGAGGGCGCGCCCACCTGCTCTGGCAGCGCGGGGGCACTACGGCCCATGCACGGGGCGACGCCTCCGGGGGCTTCGCCACACCGAGCGTGCTGGGAGCGGAGGTTCCCGGGGAGGCCGCGTCAAGCCTCGCGCTGGACGGCGGCGGCCATGCCCACGTCGCCTGGCAGGATGGGAGCGGCCCGGATGCGGAGGTTTTCTATTCCCATGATTCCAGTGGCGTTTTCGCTTCTCCCTACCGGGTGACCGAGAACACTTACCCCGATGTCCTTCCGGCCGTTCTGGTGGATGAGGCCGGGATGGTGCATATCGTATGGACGGGGGGAGATGTCGGGGGAAGGCAGGTCTACTGCGCAGAGGACACAACCGGGTCCTTTGCGGTCTTCCAGGCCAGCACTACCGCTGGAGACAACCTCGATCCAGTTTTTGCATTGGGTCCCGCCGGGTTCCCCCGTTTCGTGTGGCGGAACGAATCGGAGGGGCGAGAAGTACTCTTCTGCGCCCGCGAGGCCACGCTTCCAGTGGCCACTACCGCGTTACCCGATTCCATCCGCGGCGGTGACGAGGTCGAAATAGTGGGGAGGTATTTCGGAAGCCGGCCCTGGCAGGGAAACGTGTTTTTCCTCGGGGGAGCGGCGGAGGTCATCTCCTGGACCTGGGATCGCATACGCGTCAGGGCCCCACAAGGGCTGAGCGCGGGGCAGCTTTACGTCAAGACGGAGAACGGCAGGTCGGCACGTCTGCCCTATACCGTCCCACCCTCCGCGACCGGCGTCGACCCGCAAGCCGCCATGCGCGGAGAGACGGTGGTGGTGAGGGGAAGCGCCTTCGGAGCGGAGCGGGGGGGCTCCTCGGTCACCTTTGCCGGCACGCCGGCCGTGGATTACCTTTCCTGGAGCGACGTGCGCATAGAAGTGGTTGTCCCGCCGGGCGCGGGCAGCGGGGAGGTGGTGGTCGCGACGACTTACGGCTCCAGCGATGGAGTGCCCTTCGGGGTCCTGGAGGGATACCCGCCCCGCATCACCGGACTGAGCGCGGCCTCCGGGCTTCACGGCGCGGCGGTGGAGATAAGCGGCGAACGCTTTGGCGATGTGCAGGGAGACGCGGTGGTGAAGATAGGCGATATGCCCATGGACGTGCAGAGCTGGGCGGATACCGCAATCCTGGCGACCGTCGCCACCGGGTCGACCAGCGGCGAACTGGTGGTGGAGACGCAGTTCGGCGGCTCCAACGGCGTATATTTCGTGGTCTTGTCCGCGCCGGCAGAGCTACCGAGCATAGACGTGGTGGAACCGGAACGAGCCGCGGTGGGAGAGACGGTCAGGATACACGGCGACAACTTCGGCGCCGAGATGGGCTCGTCAGCGGTCTTTTTCGCCGCCGTGCGAGCGACGGAGATAACGAGCTGGTCCGATACCCTGATCGAGGCCGTGGTGCCGGCCCATGCTCAGGACGGCGCCGTCGTCGTGTACGTAGCCGGTGGGAACTCGAACGGTTATCCCTTCCAGGTCGAGCCGGAACCGGAATCGGAACCGGAATCGGAGCCGGAGCCACAACCCCCTCGCATCGACAGCATCGAGCCGAATCCAATAAGGAAGGGCATGTCCGTGAGGATAAAAGGGAGCGGCCTCGGCGTCATGCAGCCGGGTTGCCGGGTGCTCTTCAACGGCCTGGACGCAGCGGCCATTACCTGGTGGGTGGAATCCGAGGTCGTGGCGGTAGTTCCAGACGGGGTATCCGCGGGCGAGGTAGTGGTCGTGACTTCCCGGGGGGAGACCAACGGCTGTCCGTACGAGGTCGATACCGCAACCGGACCCAGGCCTTATCGGGAAGATGAATACATGCTGGCCGAGGGCGCCACCGCCGGCGGCTTCGAGACCTGGGTGCTGCTGGCCAACTTCGGGGAGAACCCGGCCACCGCCACCATCACCTTCCTCAC
>QZKE01000077.1 GCA_003598015.1 Actinomycetota bacterium
TGTCCCCGGAGGGGGCGTCTCGAGCCGTAGGCGAGAGATGACAAGACCTGACCCCATTACCTATTACTTACCACCCAGGTTTCGTTCTTTTCCCCGTTGCGCAGGCGGGGGGCGGAAAAGGCGATCCGGCAACAGGACTCAATTTATGTCCATGGGAGTCGATACAGAATAAATATAGTGGTTGTTGCATCAGGTGTGTGAAACCTGGCGGGCATCAGGTGGATTGCGCAAAAGGGAGCGATTATGTCGAAGATCAAGGTCTGTCCCGAGTGCGGCGTGCCCAGGATATTCTCCAAGGGGAATAGGTGGGAGAGCAACGGCTGCATAACCGCTCAAGCGGGTGAAGGCAAGCGGGCATTTTTTTACGAGGTCGGTGGTTTCAACGGTCTCTTCAGCAACCTGGAAAGAACAATGGGAACACCCATCGATCGCATCGTCTCGGAGGGGAACCGCAAGAACAGCGTGGATTATCTCCGGTGGTTGTTCTCCGGCCCGAAGGGGGTGCTGGCACGCTCTATCCTGCATAACAGGGTCTATAAAAGCGTCGCGGGCCTGGGATTGGTATTCGGCTACGGCTACTTCGAGATACTCGATGTGAGACGCGGTGAGTCAGTAACCGTGTACGGGCGCAACATATATTGCATGCCCATGTTCATCGGGGACATTCTGGGAGTTTTCAGCGTGATGGAAAAAGTTCCGGCCCAAGCTGAAATCGAGGAGAAGGGCGATGGTCATATAATCACTGTCAGCAGGGTTGACAAGCCCGAGGAAGAGCTAGCCTCGCGCTTGCAGTCCGAGACCATCCGTCTCAAACCGGGGGACATAGAATACAAGGGGTGTTCGGTATGCGGACTTCCCGCGGAATTCGGGAACCTCGCTTTCGACCTGAAGGAAGGGATAATCACCGACACGACCACCGGCAGGCGTATGGCCACGACCGGCATGGATCAGATAGTCGCCGTTTTCAGGGAACTGGAGGCGGAGTTGGGGGAGGACGTGGTGCGGGCCATCCTGGACGCGCAGCGTCTGTATATCAGGAGTGCACTGGACAGGGAGGAAATCGAACTGGGCTATCCTTACCTGCGACGCTTCCTGGCCTTCAGGGGCATGGGCAACATGGTGAGATATGACGCGAGAGGCGACGCTTTGGACGCCGTGGTGGAGAACGCCTCCCCGCCATTACTCGTGGCCGGCATGCTGCAGGGGATTTTCGAGCTGCTCAGTGGCAGCGAGTCAGACTGCGAATACCGGCGCAACGAGGACGCCACCCTGGAGGTTGCCGTCAGAGCCCGTTGAGCCGTCACGATGAATACCTGCAAGCTACCCGGCCGATATGTTGCCGGACGGATATCCACTGATGCAGACGGACGCCGTCAACATGGTTGAACCGTTCTTCATGTGCCTGCTAATGTCGAGGATGTGCTAGGGAGGATGTACGGATGAGGCGGCCGCGGGTTTCCCCGCGGCCGCTCGTTATCCTTCAGGAAAGCGATCGTCCGCTATGCTTCTTCCTTGGGCTTGCTCGTCATCATCTCCTTGAGCTCGCGCTTGAGGATCTTGCCTACTCCGCTCTGGGGGAGCTGATCCATGAACTCGATCACCTTGGGCACCTTGTACGGCGCTACTTCGTCGCGCAGGTACTGGAGGAGCTTCTCTTTCTCGGCGTCGCTCTTCTCCACCCCCGGCTTCAGCACTATGGCCGCCGCCACGCGCTCCGACCCCGGCCGGTCGGGATCGGGGTACCCGATGGAGGCGGCCATTTCGACGTCGGGATGCTTGACGAGCACATCGTCCAGTTCGCGCGTGAAGACCTTGAAGCCGGAGACGATGACCATGTCCTTCACGCGGTCCACGATATAGAAATATCCGTCCTCATCCATGCGGGCCACGTCACCCGTGAACATCCAGCCGTCGCGGATGGCGTTCGCCGTCTCCTCGGGCTGGTTATAGTAGCCTTTCATGAGCTGCGGGCCGCGTACCGCGATCTCGCCGGGTTCGCCCGGCTCCGCGGGCTGGCCGGTCTCGGGGTCGATGAGCTTGAACTCGGTATCCACGATGGGCATGCCGATGGACGCCGCCTTCTTCTTGCCGTAACGCGGGTTGCAGCAGGTGACCGGGGAGGTCTCGGTCATGCCGTAGAGCTCGATGAAGTTGCCTTCGCCGATGATGCTCTCCAGCTCCTTCATGTTCTCGGGCGGGAAGGGCGCCGCGGCGCTGAGGCAGAACCGCAGATTGCTCAGGTCGAGCGCCTTGAATTCCTCCTGCTTCATGAGTTCGAAGAAGACGGTGGGGACGTTGACGACTATATTGGGCTTGTATTTCTCCAGACACTCGATGAGGAAATGCGTATCCCGCGGATTGGGCACGCAGATCTGGGTGGAACCGTTGGTCATGGAAAACCCCCCAAGGGCGAGCCCGGCGATATGGAAGAGCGGGAAGGCGGAGAGGGCCAGCGTATCGGGTTTCAGGTCGAGGTAGGTAAGGGTCTGCATGCGGTTGGACATGTAGCTGCGCTGGGTGAGCATCGCCCCCTTCGCCGGCCCCGTGGTACCCCCCGTGTACATGAGCAAGATGAGGTCGTCCATGCTCCGCTTGACCTCGACGCGGTCCTTGGGCATCCCCTCGAGGGCGTCGGTGAAGCGGATCACCGTCTTGCCTTTGATGGGCTGTACCTCGACGCTGGGGATGGCACTGAGCTTCTCGTCCAGCTTCTTGACCTTCTTCAGCAGTTTGCCGAGGGCGGTCTGCCTGATATACGCCTTGGCCAGCTTCTCCTTGATCCCCGGCAAGAAGTCGGCTATCTCGGAATAGATCACGGTGGTCAGCCCGGTCTTATCAGCCACCGCCGCCACGCTGCCGAACAGCAGGTCCACGGTGATGACCACCTTTACCTCCGCGTCACTGATCTGGTGCTCCATCTCGGCCGGCGTCAGCAGGGGGCTCAAGCCGGTGGAGACGGCCCCGGCTTTCTGCACCGCGACGATGCTGATGTAGTGGGCCGGGATGTTGGGCATGCACAATCCCACTACCTCATCGGGTTTGACGCCGATCTTTATCAGGTAGGCAGCCAGCTGATTGGACAGCTCGTCCAGCTGGCGGAAACTGATATGGTTTTCCATGTAGATGATGGCCGTCTTGTCAGGGTATTTCTCCACGATCTCCCTGAACTTCTCGGCGAAGGTCTTGTCCTCGTACTCCAGTGTCGGCGGCACGTTCTCGTCGTAGTTCTTGAGCCACGGCTTTTCGAAATAGATGTCTGCCATAGTTCCCCCTTCCTCACAACAGGCCTCTCCCTGCCATTTCCAGACCTCCCGGGATACACGTCTGCCGGGTCCGTAGCGGACCCAATGCCTTATATTATCCGATTTTTCGCCTACCTGCTTCAAGCGGCAAAAAAGTCACCACTTATATGGGTGTATGGCGCAATCTGTATGGATACTGCGCATATATGCTTCCGACCCCCAAGCGTGCCTGATCCCAAGGCCTGAGCCATAGATGCCACACTTCTCGCATAAGAACCATAATCTATGCGCATATGCATTAGAATATCCATAGGGTTATTGCAGCGTGAATACGGGAGGACGTATGGATCGTCTGATGGATTGGAAGGGCAGGGTCCTGAGAAGGCGCTACCGGCTCGATGAGAGGATCAATGTCGGGAGGACCGTGGAGGTGTTCAGGGCCTTCGATCTCCTCGAGGAGCAGGAGGTGGCGGCGAAGCTCCCCCTTCCCCACCTGGTTTCCGACCGAGATTACTGCGACGCCTTCCGTTCCGCGGCGCATCGCGCCACCCGCCTGCACCACCCCGGGATCGTGCCGGTCATCGATTACGGCATCGAGGAAGGGCGACCCTTCGTGGTCATGGAGATGGTCAGGGAAAAGACGCTGCACGACTTGTTCGAGGCGGGGAAAAAGATGAAGCCGGTTGGCGCGCTTTATTTCACCGTCGAGATCGGAAAGATCCTGGCATACCTCCACGAACAGGGGATTACCCACGGTTCGCTGGACGAAAGGCACGTGTTCATATTCCCCGGCCGCAAGGCCAAGATCTCCGACCCCGGGTTCCCCATTGTTCTCGGCGCCGGAGCCAGCCCGCATCCCCTTTCCCAGGACCCGCGCAGAGACATACAGGACCTTGGCTACCTGCTCTACCGCTCCCTCACGGGCAGGGGGAAATCGGAAGCGGCGGATGATATCAGGGGCGGCAGGCTGAGGTGGGACGCGGAAGTTCCCACCAGGGTGCGGGGGATCGTACAGAAATGCCTCGACAGCGCGGGTGGTGGTGGATTCCCCTCCGCCGAGAGTATGCTCCGGGAGACGATCTCCGCCTTGAGGGAGGAGCAGCCCATGATCACGGTTCCTCCCCTGGCGCAGGTCGAGGAACCGGAGACAACCCTGGAGGCGCCCCCTCCGGCCCCGCTGCGCATCCCCATCCCTCATCTCAAGCGCTGGCAAGTATGGGCGGGAGCGGCGTTCCTGGTCGTGGCCGCCATCTTTCTCACCGTCTGGATTCTCTCGGCGGTGATAACCGAGAGCAAAGTGGAAGTGCCCAACCTCGTGGATATGAGCGTGGAGGAGGCGGCGAAAGTTGCGGACGGGCGCGATCTCGGATTGCTGGTAGTCGGGCAGGAATACGACGCCGACATCAAGGCGAATTATGTCATCTCCCAGGACCCCCAGGTAGGGGTGATGGTGAAGAAAAAAACCGTGATAAAGGTCCTGGAAAGCCTGGGCCCGCTCACCGTTCCCAATCTCATCGGGTTAACCCTGGACGACGCACGTGTGGTTCTGGAGAGCCGCGGTTTCAAGGTGGGGGAGGTGATATACCGCGAGACACCCGGATACAGCGACAACCGCGTAGTCGAGACCGATCCTCCCTACGGATCCAAGCTATCCAGTGGTGACGCGGTGAACCTGGTGGTGAGCACGGGTGCTTCGGGATCCTGATTATCTCCGGGTACTGCAGGGAACAATGAGGAAAACACCCAGGTTGAGGCGATGGACGGCGTTCGCGAACGGATACGTTCAGAAGAACTCCTGGCAGAGCGAAGAGCTGTCGCTTCCTTCGCCGGCGTATTCGCATCGATATCGCGAGAGGAGGGTATATGGAAGGGAAAATCCTTAAACAGAGGTACCTGTTGAAGGGCAAGTTGGGGGGCGGCAGGCTTGCCGATACATACCAAGCAGAAGACACGCAGATGGGAGCGCCGGTGGCGGTAAAGATCCTTTATCCGGAGATCGCGTCCAATGCCGCATACATAGGAAAACTGGAGGCGGAACTGAAGGTTGCCGCCACATTGCGGCACCCGAATATCACCAGGCCTCTGGATTGGGGCAGTGAGGGTGAGCTCTACTTCGTGGTTTCGGAATTGATAACGGGCCAGAGCCTCAGGGAGATACTCGACGGCGGTGAGAAGCTTCCTCCGCAAAGGGCGGCGAGGATCGCTTCGGATATCTCTCAAGCCCTGGAGGTGGTCCATGGCCACAGCCTGGTGCACGGGGGCATTGCCACCAACAACATATTCGTTTCCGATATAGGAGAGGTCAAATTGATGGATGTGGGTATGGCCTGGGTCGCGACCGGCCGGGGAACGCCCCAGTTTATATCCCCCGAGCAAGCCCAAGGACTGGCCGTTGACGCCCGTTCAGATCTGTATTCCCTGGCAGTCGTGTTATACGAGATGCTCGCCGGCAGGGTGCCCTTCGATGCCCCGGATACCCAGACGGTAGTATACAAGCTGATCAACGAAGTCCCCGCCCCGCCTTCCTCCACTAACCCGACGGTCCCGGCGACCCTGGATACCGTGGTCGTGAAGGCACTGTCCAAGGACCCGGCATTGCGCTACCAGAGCGCCCGAGAGATGACCGCCGATCTGCTGCACTACCTGGAAGGTCCGGGAGTGCCGGTAGTGGCGGCGCCTGTGGAGAAGAAAAGCTCCCATGCCGGTATCTGGGCGGCCCTGGGCATCATCGCTATCCTGGCCATCGCCGGCGTCATCCTGGCCATCGTATTCGCGGGCGGGGGAACCGAAACCGTTCAGGTTCCCAATGTAGTGGGCATGAAACAGGACGACGCGAAGAAAGCCCTGGAGGACGGAGGCCTGGAACTGGGAAACATCGAGGACCAGTACATCACCAGCCAGTCCCAGGAGGTAGGCGTAGTAGTCGCGCAGGATCCGGCCGCGGGCACATCCCAGGACAAGGGTAGCAAGGTGGGTGTAACGGTCACGGCTGAGCTGGCCATGCCCAACGTCATCGGGCTGTCCCAGGACGACGCGGTCAGCAATCTGAAGAAAGCGGGCGTAAAGGTGGTCGAGGTCAACAAGACCCCCGTCGATCAGGCGCAAGCTGTCGGCAAGGTAGTCACCCAGGCCCCCTCCGCCGGCACCCTGATCGATCCGGATACCAGTGTTACCCTTGAAGTGGGGGAGGAGGCCACGCAGGCTGCGGTGCCCAATGTCGTGGGCCTGTCCCAGAACGCGGCGGAGGAGCAGCTGGAAGGTGCCGGGTTCGCGGTGAAAGTGGAGGAGGCCTCCAGCACCGAGGTGCCGCAAGGCAATGTCATACAGCAGAATCCCGCTGCGAACACCGAGGTTGCCAAGGGTACTACGGTGACCATCACCGTGAGCACGGGGCCGCCCGCGTCCTGATCTCCGCGGGCGGGACACGAGGGGGCAAGTACTGGAACCCCCCGGGCCATAGGGACCCTCAAAACCGATGGGAGAGTCCCTCTTTCCATGGTGGAAGGAGTAAGAAAGAACGCATTGAAGAAATATTGTGAATGTGTCCTGGTGCTCGCCCTACCGGAACTCATGGTCCGTATGGTCGGATGAAAGGGATCCTATGCTTGGCGAAGTCTTCAACCAACGGTATCGCCTGAAGGAAAAGCTCGGCAGCGGGGGGATGGCCGACGTTTATCTCGCCGATGACCTGCTCCTGAACAGGGAGGTTGCGGTCAAGGTGCTGCATGCCCAGTATGCCTCCGATCCGGCCTTCATCCAGAGGTTCCGCCAGGAGGCTCAATCTGCGGCCAACCTGAACCACCCCAATATCGTGAATATTTACGACTGGGGGAATGAAGGTGATCTGTACTACATAGTCATGGAATACGTCGAAGGACGGGATCTCAAGGAGATCCTGCGCAGCGAAGGCCGTCTGCTCCCGGAGAGGGCGGCCGAGATAGCCGCGGAAGTATGCGCGGCGTTGCAATTCGCTCACCGCGGCAACCTGGTGCACAGGGACATCAAGCCCCATAACATCTTCATCACCAATACGGGGCAGGTGAAGGTGATGGATTTCGGTATCGCCCGTGAAGGTAACGGCGGGGGCATAACCCAGACCGGTATGGTCATGGGCACCCCCCAGTATATCTCTCCCGAGCAGGCCCAGGGTCTTGCGGTGGATGGGCGCTCGGACATCTACTCACTCGGCGTGGTCCTCTACGAGATGCTTACCGGCCAGGTACCGTTTGACGACCCCAACCCCGTGACCATCACCTACAAGCAGGTGCGGGAAGACCCCATGCCACCTTCGGTGATCGACCCGGAGATCCCGGCCACCCTCGAGGCTATCGTGATGAAGGCAATGTCCAAGAATCCAGCCAATCGTTTCCAGAATGCCCAGGAAATGAAGGCGGACCTGCTCCGTTTCCTGGAGGGTATGCCGGTTTCAGCGACCCCGGTACTCCCCGAGGCGACCTATGCCGGAGCTGCGGCAGCCGCACCCGTGGCCGGCGGTACCCGCAAATGGCCCTGGATAGCTGCCGCTGCAGCCGCCGTCCTCATCATCACCGCAATCATCCTGGCCCTGGTCCTGGGAGGCGACGGAGGCAGCGTCGAGGTGCCCAACCTGCAGGGTATGACCGAGCAACAGGCGGCGAACACGCTGGAGGGACTAGGGCTGCAACTGGGCGAGGTCGAGGATCAATACATAGAAAAGGAGAGCGAGGAAGAGGGGATCGTCATCTCCCAGGATCCGGAATGGGGGACCATGCTGGCCAAGGGCGAGAAGGTCAACCTGACCGTTACGCGTGAATTGAGGATGCCGGAGGTCGCCGGCATGGCCCGCAGCGACGCCGAGAATACCCTTAAGCAGCTAGGCGTATCCGTCATCGAGATACAGAACGTACCCGTTGACGACGAAGACGAAGTGGACATGGTTCTTTCCCAGGAACCCCCCGGGGGGCAGCTCATCTCCCCCAGCACCAGCGTGAGACTCGAAGTAGGGGTGGAGCAGAAGAAAGTAGCCGTTCCCGACGTAGTCGGGGATACCCAGGACACTGCCGAGGCGACGCTGCAAGAGGAAGGTTTCCAGGTATCGGTGACGGAGGAGGCCAGCTCGGAAGTACCGGAGGGGCGGGTCATTCGTCAGAGCCCCCTGGCCAATCAGAAGGCGCTACAGGGGAGTACCGTGACCATCTGGGTGAGCAGCGGCCCGTCTGCGGTCGAAGTCCCGGATGTACGGACAGAGCTGGAGGAGGATGCCAAGGCCATCCTCACCGATGCCGACTTGAATTACACCGTTATCTACCAGGATACCACCGACCCTGCGGAGCAGGGCAGGGTGATGGACCAGGTGCCTTTGCCGGGCGCGATGGTGGATGTAGGGTATAACGTACGCATATTCGTAGGGCGCGCTCCGTAGTCTTTAGGATGTGATCAGCCCGGACAAGCAAGGCACACTTGGGATCAAGCCTGGAACATGCCTGGTGAAAGAATAACTCCGCGGTGGTGAATCGTCTGGCCGGAACAGGCACGTTCCAGGCCTGACCCCCCGCTCTGACGAATGGCACTCCTCTATATAATGTCCCATGTCCGGGGCCGAGCCCAGATGTATAGGGTGATATAGGTTACCCGGATATCTTGCGCGTGGGGTTAAAATATGCAGGGGATGAGGCCAGCCCCCAAGCCCCCTGGCGAAAAAGGAAACCAAGACAGCGGCCGCGGCCCACGGCCTTTTCTAGCCCTTCCTCTTTTCCCAGGTTCCTCCCAAAATGAATCCTGATATCCAGGGCTCGCACCTTGATGCTTGCGCGTGTCAGGGTACTTCCCCGCCGTTTTTGAATCCGTAGTCATTATCGGCACATCCGAGTAGCTACTGAACCCGCGCACCTCGAGACGGCATTCCCCGTGCCAGGCCCTTCTTTACAGGGTATATCCAAGGTACGGTGCACTAGCTTGGAGGAACCCCGTGCTATAATCGACGCCATGAACGAGCAGTACGATGCGATCATCGTCGGTGCCGGACCAGGCGGAAGCGCCACGGCCTGCAGCCTCGTGGCACGGGGTTTCCGCGTTCTCATGGTAGACAAGGAGACGTTCCCACGCGAAAAGATCTGCGGGGACGGCATCGCGCCCAGGGCGGTGCACTCCCTCTATCACCTGGGCTTGCGGGAGGAGCTCGCGGGCCGCTTCAAACGCACCGCCGGGATCCGTTTCTACGCCACCCATGGCGGGCTCACGGAGGTCCGCTATCCCATGGGCAGCCACTTCCCAGACCATGGCTACGTTGTGCCCCGCCGCGAGCTCGATGCTATCCTGCTCGCCAGGGCGGAGGCGCTGGGCGCCGAGGTGATGCAGGGTTGCAGGGTCACCGGTTTGCTGCCCGAGAAGGGAGGGCGTATCCCCGGAGTGGTCGCGGAATGCGGCGGCGAGGCGATGGAGTTGGCGGGCCGCTTCATAATAGGAGCGGACGGCCCATCCTCTCTCGTGGGCAAAGAGATGGGCCTTCTCAGCGACAACCCGCTTTACATGGGGGTTTCGGTGCGCTGCTATATGAGCGGCGTGAAGGGTGTATCCGACTTTCTGGAGATATATCCGGAAGATGCCATCACACCCAGTTGCGGATGGATCTTTCCCGTGGACGAGAAAACGGCAAACGTCGGTGTGGGGTTCATGCTCTACGCCCGCGAGAAGCGCAAGATCAACCTCAACCGCGTTTTCGACGATTTCGCGCAGCGTACACGCCACGCGGCAGCCAAACTGCGGGAGGCCAAGCCCCTTTGCAAGCTGCGCGGCGCCATGTTGAGGGTGGGTATGGGCGGGGCTACCTCCCGGCGCGCCAACGTACTTCTGGTGGGAGACGCGGCCTCCCTCACCAACCCCATAAGCGGCGAGGGTATCACCTACGCCCTGGAAAGCGGCCGCTGGGCGGGTGAGACGGTGGCTGCCGCCCTGCACGGAGGTGACGACAGCCTCCTGGACATCTACCCCCGCATCCTGGAATGGAAGTACCGCCGCTATTTCTACCTGGGAACGCTGGCCATAAGATATTTCAACAATCCTTATACCGTGAATCCGCTGCTCTTCACAACCTCGAGGATCCCCAGGCTCGGTGACAAGATGGGGCGCTTTCTCATGAACTGCCGGCGCTCAGACTACCCGCAGTGAGGAGGGCTAATTGGGGATCAAGGTGACCTTTCTCTACCCGGATTTCTTCTCGTACGACGAGGAGCGCTTTCTACCGGAGGGCCGTATCTACCTGGGGATAGGTTATCTTTCCGCCTACCTGAAACGCGAGGGCCACAATACTTCCCTTATCCACCTCGTAAGGCCGGTGAACCGTGACGAGCTGCTGGAGAGGGT
Organism: Actinomycetota bacterium; assembly: GCA_003598015.1. Lineage (GTDB taxonomy): Bacteria > Actinomycetota > Geothermincolia > Geothermincolales > RBG-13-55-18 > SURF-21. Next base: position 10,584 of record QZKE01000077.1, read on the forward strand.
GAGGGAGGAATCACCAGACCTACTGGCGGTATCCAGCACCACCCATATGTTCCCCCACGTGCGCAAGTGGGTGGACTGGATCAAGTCCGACATGGATATATATACCATATGCGGAGGTGCCCACCCCACCATCGACCCCGAGGGGGCCCTGGGCGAAACGCCCCTGGACGCCATATGCCTGGGCGAAGGGGAGGAAGCGCTGGCGGAACTCTGCGCCTTACTGGAGAGGGGCAGGGACCCATCGGATATTGCTTCACTCTGGGTGCGCGAGGGCGGCACCATACGGCGCAACCCGGTACGCCCGCTCATCGAGGATCTTGACGCGCTGCCGCTGCCCGACCGGGATATCTTTGATCCCGCCGACTTCTGCCCGCAGCAGCACGAACGCGGCACCCTGATGGCCTCGCGGGGTTGCCCGTACAGCTGCACCTACTGCTCCAACCACGTACAGCGCAGTATCTATCCCAACCGTAAGAAGTACGTGCGTTTCCGTAGTGTGGGCAACGTCATGCGCGAAATACGCGAGATCATAGCCGCCGATACGGAGGGGCAGCTGCGCTACATACGTTTCGACGACGATATCCTGACCCTGGATGCCGCATGGTTCGGCGACCTGCTCTCATGTTACCGCGGCGAGGTCGACCTGCCCTTTATCTGTAACTCGCGCGTGAACGTGCTGGACGAAGAGACGGTGAAGCTCCTGGCCGCAGCCGGCTGCTCGGTGACATGCATGGGGATCGAGAGTGGGAACGAGGCGATACGGAGAGAGGTTCTCAACCGCCACATGTCCAATGAGGACATCGTGCGGGCGTTCCGGTTGTGCCGTGAATACGGCATCAAGACCGTCTCCACCAATATGACCTCCCTGCCGGACGAGGACCTCCCTGCCCTCCTGGATTCCATCAAAATCAACGCCATGGCCCGTCCCCACTGCATGCAGGTATCTACCTATCACCCCTATCCCAATACCCGGCTCTACAGTTATTGCGAGGAAAAAGGGTATCTGTCGGGACGCCACGTGGACACCATATTCGATGGGCGCAGCGCCCTGGACAGCCCTGCTTTCCGGGAGCCGGCCTACCTGTTCGCCAAGGAGAAGTTCTATCCCCTCACGGAGTTCTATTCCCGCCTGTACGAGCGCGGCAGGGCCGGTGAGTTGATGGCAAAATCCATGGACAGGCTACTCACGGCGCAACGGCTGCCCTGGGATTGGCGGCGGCCCTTGCTGGAGCGGCTGGTTGGCTGGGCGGACCGGCGCTCGCGCTTCGAGTGGATCTATTATTGATGGCCCGGGCCCGGGGGTAATGGTCCTCGCTCCTCACTCGCAGTGCAGCATATCCATGGCGAATCCTTCTTGCGGGTATACTGCTCGCCGATGT
>QZKE01000007.1 GCA_003598015.1 Actinomycetota bacterium
CGAGAGCAAGGCGGTAAAGGCGACGATGCAGTAACCCGCCATGCCGAGGACGGGCTTGGCGGCCAGGGCGATGGCCGTCGGCCCGGCCTCGGTGACCTCCGCGGGCGTCAGCTGTCCGAAGACCCCGAGGGCGATGGCCACGTAGGTGACGGTCGTGACGGCCAGCGCGATGTAGGTGGCGGGACCCAGGTCTCTCTGGTCCTTGAGGTCCTTGGCCGTGAAGCTGATCATGCCGAATCCGAGAAAGGCGAAGAAGGTGAGCGCGATGCTTCCGACGATGTCTGCGAAGGAAGGATAGGTGGAGGGCGCCAGCAGGCTCCAGTCGGCGGTCACCATGGTCACAAGAGCGAGGCCCAGCAGGACGACGATGACTATCCGGACCACCGCGGACTGGGCCTTGGCGACGGCGCCGGCACCGCCGAGGGCATTGAGCAGGATCACCGCGATCACGATGACGCTCGCCATGGACTTCACCAGGGCGCCGGGCATCTCCCCGCCCGACAGCACCCCGGCGGAATAGCTGCCGAAGGATACGGCTACCATCGCGATGACTATAATACCCGTCGCCCACATCATCCAGGAGAAGATGGAAGTGACCCTGCTCTCCCAGCCGTAGCCCGCGGAGATGTATCCTATCATGCCCGCCTTGGACGCGTGCTTCTTACCGAGGCAGGCGAACGAGTACCCCTGGAGTGCGGCGATGACCCCGGCCAGCAGGAAGGACAGCCATACGGCTGATTGTGCGATGGAGCCGGCTTCGCCGAGCAGAGCGAAGATCCCCGCGCCGACCATCGCGCCCACTCCGATGAACACCGCCTGCCTGCGGGTCATCGTCCCTTGCGGGGACGTCCGGTCGCTCTGCCGCTCAGACACCACGCCACCGCCTTCAGGCTTCGTGGAATCCCTCTCTCGTTCTTACGATTCTAGAGTTGCTGCTCCCTTACCTGCCCCTTTCTGCGCATTGCCCCCGGCTTCCCGGACATGGCGACCCCCCACGGGGAGATCCCGCCGCATCACTGCCGGTAGCGGGCTACGCGCCACGTGCCCCCGGGGTCGCTGTGCCCGGGCCCGTCGGCCTCTATCTCGACCCTTTCAATGGTGCCGGTGAACGTGAAGGGAGGCCGGTATTCCGGCCACACCGCGGAGGTGGAATCGGAGCCTACCTCCAATCCCTCCGCGATGGCGTATACGGTCAGGTTGGTATGGGGGATGTCCCCCTCGCCCACCATGCTGCCGTTGATATACAGGGTGGCCTTGCCGGCGAAATCCTCGGTCCTGCGGAACTCCATGCGCACGGTCGTTCTGCCCTCCGGTACGGGCACGTCGGAGGTGACCACGTAGTGCTCGCGGGCCAGCCAGTTGGAGACGTAATGCAGGCGTCCGTCCTTGACGCAAAGGGAATAGCCGCCGTCGAAGCCGCCGTTGGACACGATGACCCCCTCGGCGCCCCCTTGGGGTATCTCCACTTCGGCGACGATGGCGTGAGAGCGGTTCCTCACGTCCGGTGAACCCGGCCGCACCAGCCGGACCGGGTGGTAATAGATATAGGTGTCGCGCTCCTCGAAGACGTGCGGGCGGGGAACCAGCATGCGCACGACGATGGAATCGTCCAGGGGCAGGACCTTGTACCTGCCGGCCTCCGCCCACCACAGATCGAGGAGCTCGCGCACCTTGTCGGGGTGGGTCGCGGCCAGATCGTGCACCTCGGAGAAATCCTCGTCTAGGTGGTAGAGCTCCCATTCATCCGCGTCGAAGTCGCCGTCGTGGGCTTCGTGGTCCATGAGGCTGAACGACCACCTGAACGAGGCGGAGACATGGGTGGTCACCAGCTTCCAGCCGCCCGCCCACAGGGCGCGGTGGCCGAGCATCTCGAAGTACTGCACCTTCTTGGGGGTGGGCGCCGCGGCATCGTTGAGACTGTAGGCCATGCTCTCCCCCTCCAGGGGCATCTGCGGATAGCCGCGCACCTGCGCGGGCATCTCCATTCCGATGGCTTCCAGCACCGTCGGCATGACGTCCACCGCGTGGTGGAACTGGGAGCGGATGGCGCCCTTGTCGGATATGCGGGATGGCCAGTGGATTATGAGCGGGTCGCGGGTGCCGCCCTCGTGCACCATCTGCTTGTACCAGCGGTTGGGGGTGTTGCCTGCACAGGCCCATCCCGTGGCGTAATGGGGGTGGGTGGACGGGCTTCCCCACTCGTCGATCATATCCAGCATGTCCTGCAGCGTCTCAGGGGTGAGGTTGAAGAAGCTCATCTCCGAGGCCAGGCCGTTGGCCCCGCCTTCGCCGCTGGCGCCGTTGTCGGAGAGGAAGATGATGAGGGTATTCTCCATGAGCTCTGCATGTTCCAGGAAATCGAGCAGCCTTCCGATGTGATGGTCGGTATGGGAGAGGAAGGCGGCGTAGACCTCCATCTGGCGGGCGAAAAGACGCTTCTCATCCGGGGTGAGTTCGTCCCATGCCCGCACTCCCGGATTACGGGGTGGCAGGTCGGTGCTCTCCGGCACGACGCCCATCTCCTTCTGCTTGCGCAGCGTCTCTTCGCGTACCGCATCCCAGCCGTCGTCGAAGCGCCCCCGGTATTTCTCGATCCATTCCCGGGGGGCGTGGTGGGGGGAGTGGGTGGCGCCGGGGGCGAAGTACATGAAGAAGGGCTTGGAGGGGGTCACCGCCTGCTGGGCGGTGATCCACTCGATGGCCCTGTCCGCCAGGTCCTCGGTGAGGTGGTAGCCCTCCTCCGGGCTGCGGGGCGGGTCCACCTTGTGGTTGTCGTACCACAGGTCCGGTTCCCACTGGTTGGTCTCGCCCATGAGAAAGCCGTAGAAGCGCTCGAAGCCCTGGCCCAGGGGCCAGCGGTCGTAGGGGCCGGAGGCGGTGATGTGCTCCGCCGGAGCCAGGTGCCATTTGCCCAGGCACATGGTGTTGTAACCCCGCTCCACCAGGACGGCGGGGAGCATGGCCGCCTCCCGGGGGATGTGGCCGTTGTAGCCGGGATAGCCGTTGGGGAACTCCATGACCACCGCCGCGCCCACGCTGTGGTGGTTGCGCCCGGTGAGCATGCAGGCGCGGGTGGGGGAGCAGAGGGAGGTGGTGTGGAAGTTGTTGTAGCGCAGGCCGCCCGCGGCCAGGCGGTCGATGTTGGGGGTCTCGACGCGCCCGCCCAGGCCGCCGAAGCATCCCACCTGGGCGAAGCCGGTGTCGTCCAGCACGATCATGAGGATGTTGGGCGCACCCTGCGGCGTCCGTGGGGGCACCGGCCAGGCGGGCATGGAATCGGCCTGGGTGCGTCCGATCACCCCGGGAAACGGCTCGCCATCCGTGTACGCGATGTAATCAGGCATCTTCCGCTCCTTTCTCGCCATGCTTGAAAGCCCGGACGGCGTCGTCGACGGTGAGGAAGATCCTGTCCTCGCCCACCGCCTCCACCACGCCTTCCCGGCGCATGAAGTCCAGCGTAGGCGCGTGCACCCTGGCCAGGGACAGCGTGATGCCCCTGGCCGCCAGGCCCGAGCGCAACTCGATGAACTTGTCCGCCGCGGTGGTATCGATATCGAACATGTCCTCACCGTCGACGATCACCGCCCGTGGCCGCGGGTCGGCCTCGTCCACCAGGCCCATGATCTCATCGCAGAACTCGTCCGCGTTGGAGAAGATGAGGGGAGCGTCGAACCTGAACACGATGAGCGCGGGATCTATGGGGCGGTAATCCGGATGCTCCCTGAGATCGCCGTAGCGGGTGCCGCTCCCGTCTACGCCCAGCAGCGCCCAGTGCGGGCTGCTGGCGCGCTTGATGAAGGCCACCAGGGAGAGCAGGACGCCGATGAGTATGCCCTCCAGGAGGCCGAAGACGAGAACTCCCAGCAGCGCGGAGAGCGCCAGTGCGAAGTCCACCTTCCTGGTACTGTAGAGGCGCCGTAGTTCGTTGAAGCGGATAAGCCTGGCTACGGCGTGGATGACCACGGCGGCCAGGGTGGCCTCCGGCAGGTACTTGAACAATCCTGCCAGGAAGAGGATGGTCAGCAGGGTGAGGATGGAGGTGAAGACCATGGCCAGCTCGGTCTTTCCGCCCGCCGCGTCATTGGCGGCTGTCTTGGAGACGCTCCCGGTCACCGCGAACCCCTGGAAGAGACCGGACCCCACGTTGGCCATCCCGTAGGATATCATCTCCAGGTTGGGGTCGAGACGGTATCCGTACTTGGTGGCGTAGACCTTGGCCGTGGCCAGGGATTCGGCGAAGCACAGGACCAACAACCCCAGGGCCCCCGGCAGGAGCTGCCAGATATCGCTCAAGCCCACGCCCTGGAGAGACCAGCCCGGCAGCCCCGAGGGGACCTCACCGACGATGGACACGTCGTGGTCCATGAACTTGAGAGCGCTGGAGAGGATGATGGCCAGGACCAGGATGGTGAGGGCCGCCGGCAGCTTGGGGACGAACCTGTGGAGCGCGAAGAGCAGGAGCAGGCATCCCGCCCCCACGGCCAGGGTGGTCCAGGACCAGGAGCCCGCCTGGCGGAAGACGTCTGCGAATTTGGAGAAGGTGTTGTCGCCCGTGGCGGCGATGCCGAATACCTTGTCCAGCTGGCCCACGGCGATGAAGATGGCGGCGCCCACGATGAAACCGTCCAGTACGGGCGCGGCGAAGAACTTGGCCAGGAAACCCATGCGGGCCAGGCCGAGGACGATCATGATCGCTCCCACCATCAAGGCCAGGGTGATGGTTAGGGCCAGGTAGCGGTCCTGGCCGCCGCCGGCTACGAGGGGGGCGACTACGGCGGCGGAGACCGCCGCCCCCTCGGCACTGGGCCCGAAGACCATGTGCCGCGAGGAACCGAATACGGCGTAGGCGAGCAGGGCGAAGGGCGCGGCGTACAGGCCGTACTGCACGGGCACGCCGGCGATGCCCGCGTAAGCCAGCGCCTCCGGGACGAGCAACGCCCACACGGTGAGGGCCGCCACTATATCGCCGGCCAGCCATTTCTTCTCGTAGGCTGGCAGCCAGGCGGTTATCGGCATATATCTTCTCACCAGGCCGGGTTTTCTTTTCGCTCCGTCAGCCATGGCAGCCTCCGCCCGTGATTGCAAGCGGTTTCCTGTAATGCATTGTAATCTTTCTGCCGCCTTTTGTGGGGCTTTGTCGGTGGCGTATTATTGCGGGGCAGGCCGGCCCACCGGCTCGCGAAGCGGCATGAGTATGCTTCTTGTGATATTTTGGAAGTAATGCGACTGTTCTGCTTCGAGGGGCACCAAACCGCTCCCGCAGCCGGGAGCCGGGGACAAGGCAAATTATGACAAGCAAAGCGAAAAACGGCGGGAAGGAACTGAAAGGATTGCTGCCTGTCTTCGCATGGCTTCCCGCATACCGGCGCCGCTGGCTGGTGGGCGACATAACTGCCGGCATCACCACCTGGGCTGCGACGGTGCCCATAGCCATGGCCTTCGCGGGCATCGCTGGCGTGCCCGTGCAGTACGGCCTGTACGCGGCGTGCCTGTCCCTCATCGCGTACGCGGTCTTCGGGACATCCCGCGTCCTTCACGTCGGGCCCACGGCGGCTATAGCCGCGGTCTCGGCCGCGACGGTGACTTCGCTGGCAGGCGGGGATATGCAACGATACATAGCGCTGACCACCCTGCTCGCCTTCATAGTCGGCTTGTTGCTGGTCCTGGCCGGACTGGCACGGGCGGGATTCATCGCGAAGTTGCTCGCGAAACCCGTGCTCGAAGGGTACGTGGTGGGAGCTGCCATCTTTATCGCGGTGGGCCAGGCCCACAAGCTGTTCGGCATCCAGACCTCGGCGAGCAATACCTTCGCGGAATTCGCCGACCTCTTCCGGCAGGCGGGTTCCTGGTCCTGGACCACCCTGGCCGTGGGGGCGGGATGCCTGCTCCTGCTCTTCGCGCTCCACAGGTTGTTCCCCAGGTTGCCGGTGGCGCTGACGGTGCTGGCGCTGTCCATCGTCATGGCCTATGCCCTGGACCTCGCCGCTCACGGAATAGCCCTGGTCGGAGAGGTACCGAGGGGACTGTCGTGGTTCTCCCTCTCCGGCACTACGGCGAAGGATGCCATCGACCTCCTGCCGGGGGCTGTCGGATTGGCTTTGCTCGCCTTCGCGGAGTCGCTCGCCATCGCCAGGGCCCTGGCAGGCAGGCACCGGAGAGAGGTGAGGGCCAGCCAGGAGATGATCGCCCTGGGAGCCGCCAACCTCGGTGCGGGATTGCTGCAGGGTTTCGCCGTGGACGCCAGCTTTACGCGCACGGCCATCAGCGAGCAGGCGGGCGGCAAAACGCAGCTTGCCTCGGTGATCTGCTCCGCGCTGGTCTTCTCGACGCTCTTTCTCACCTCGACCCTGAAGTACCTGCCCCAGGCCACCCTGGGCGCCATCGTTATTTTCGCGGTGAGCAGGCTCATCGTCGTCAAGCCGTTCGCGCGCCTGCGGCGCGCCAGCAGGGCGGACTATGCGCTGGCCCTGTGCGCGCTCTTCGGCGTCCTCATCTTCGGGGTCATGGTAGGTATCCTCATCGGCGTAGCCCTCTCGCTGGCGGGCTTGATATTACGGACGAGCAGGCCCCATTCCGCCGTTCTCGGGGTCGATGACAGCGGCACCCGCCACGGCGATCTCGCGGAACGGCCGGACTGCAAACCCTACACGCCCTATCTGATCATCTACCGCTTCGATGCCCCCCTCATCTTCTCCAACGTAGACCAGTTCGTGGACGATATCAGGCGGCTGGTGGAGGAGGCGGATCCGCGCCCGCGCGCGGTGATCGTCGACTTCGAGATGGTCTACGAGATGGATACCAGCGCCAGCGACGAGTTCACCGCGCTCCACGCGGCCCTGCACGAGGACGGCGTCGAGATGCTCATCGCCCGCGTGCACGCGCCGGTGCGCGCGTTCATGCAACGGGACGGCATCACCGATATGGTCGGCGCCGAGAACATCTTCTACACCGTGCGCGATGCGGTGCAGGCCTTCCGCGAACGCCACCCCGGCCTGCTCTCACCTCCTGCGACCTGGTAGTTCCCCGGGCTATGGTGGTGCTTTTCCGGCCCGGGGCCGAGTGCCCCGTTCCATGCATACGGTGATGTACCGAGAGTGCCGCTGCGCCACGCCCGCAAGGCGCGCGACCGAGGCGTACTCGGAGAGTACGCCGCAGGGAGCGGAACGCAGCGGGCGGGGATGCAGCGGTGATCGAATGCCGGCGTATGCATGGAGCGGGGCACTTAAGGTAACGGTCTCGCTCGGCGCGCAATACGCGGGATAGGAGGAAGAGACCTCATCTTCACTTGCGCGCGCTCGCTGCGACCGACCTGGTAGTTCCCCGGGCTGGCGGTAGCGCAGTTGGAATGATTTCTAGGTATGGTTCAGGGTGTGGTAGAAGATGACGCTCAAATTGTGGATGAGATCCTCGCGGTCGGCTGGAAGACCCTTACTCACCCACTGCAGGTTGGTATATTCGAGCATGGTCACGAAGATCTGGGCGGTGATCTCCGGGTCGAGGTCCCTGCACCAGCCCTTTTCCAGGTGTTCGCACAGTTTCTTCTCCACTATACGCACGAAGGGCTGGTTGAACTCCTCGAGCGCGGCGCGGAAATCCTCGCTCTCCAGGGAGGCACGCACGATGAGGGGATGGATGTCGGAGTAACGGGCGAAGATACCCATGACTCCGCGGATGATGTTCTCAACCTCCTCCACAGACCTCACGGAAGGCCCTTCCTGATCGTCCTCGCGATACCAGTCGAAGGACTCGAACTCGTCGATCATATCCTGGAGCATGAAACGGAGAAGGTCTTCCTTGTTGCGGAAGTATAGCCAGAAGGTGCCGTGCCCTATGCCGGCGCGCGAGATGATCTCCGCCACCGTAGCCTTGTCATAGCCTTTTTCCGCGAACACCTCGCCCGCGGCGTCCACTATGCGGCGCAGGGTCTCGCGCGAGCGGTCCTGGGCGAAGACCACCCCGCGTGCGGGAGATTCCAGTTTTTTCTTCGGGCTCATGTACACCCCCTGTATATATGACTAACAGTCATAATTTAACATCCGTCGCTTGCGGGGGTCAATTCGAGATTGACTCGGTGGTCGTCCGGTAATAAAATATTTGTAATATGAAAAAAATGAATAATGCAAATATATCGGAAAGCAAGGAAAAACAGAGAGATGTATTCGCCGAGATGGTGGAGACCGTCTTCCTCTTCATCCACGAGCACTACGGGGAATACGGCGCCATACTCAAGGGCTACGATATCAACTACACCCAGTACGTGACCCTCGTCACCATCTACATGAACGACGTCCTGAGCGAGGGCGACCTGGCGAGGATGCTCTTCATCAACCCCTCGACCATGAGCCGCATGGCCTACGCGCTGGAGGGAAAGGGCTGGGTGAAGATCACCCGCGACAAGGCCGACAGGCGCAAGGTGATGGTCGAGCTTTCACCCTCGGGCAGGCGCAGGATGGAGGAGATGAGGGACAAGCAGGCCCAGGTGGTGGCCCTGCAGGTCGAAAGCCTCGGCGAGGAGAACAGGACCTACGTACAGCAGGTGGCGGAGTTCGTGTCCAAGGCCCTCAGGCTTTTGATATCCGCTGGAAGCGGCGGCGAGAAGGATATATGAGACGACTCACCACGGCCTTAGTCACGGCCGGCGTGAAGAGGCCGTGGCTGGTGATAACGATCATCGCCCTCATCACCGTAGCGGCTTTCATCGGGGCCTTGCGCGTCGAGATGGAGTTCAGCCAGAGGTCCCTGATGCCCGAGGGATACGAGTCCATCGAAGCCATCAAGCAGGTGGAGGAGGACTTCGGGGGCATCCAGTACGATAAGGTCCTCCTCGGCGGGGTCGATTTCACCTCCCCCGAGGCGGCACTCGCTCTCTACGGCTATGACCAGCATCTGCAGGCGAAGGCCGATCCCTTCCTGCGGGAGGAATACGTGCTCGGGGTGGAGAGCTACCTCAGCCAGCTCGCCCGTAACCCGCAGGCGGCCCCTATATTCAGGCTGGCCTACGCGGTCGAGGGCTCGGGGACGGCCGTGGAGTTCGCGTCCGCCGTAGACCACTTTCTCTCTGATCCTGGGACGGCGCCGCTGAGGGAGTATCGGGATGCCGCGCCCCTCTTCGAGCTCCTGGAAAGTACGGTGGATTCCGAGGACCCCCTGGCTAAAAAATCACTCGTCGAGTCCGTACTCGGCGCGGCTCTCGAGCAGGCCGTGGAGGGATACCTGGAGGACCCCGGCGCCGCCGGATTCGTGTTGGGAAGAACCATCAGCGATGCAGGTGACGGCCACGCCCATGCCCTGTTGCGCATACAGGTAAGGCCGGACCTCCCCCAAGCCCGTACCATCGAGTACGCGCAGCAGTTGAAGGATTTCACCGAGGAGTACTTCGCCCCTTATGGGATCACGGCTGAAGTGAGCGGGGAGACCTATATTATGAAAGACGTCCAGGACCTGTCCATGCGGGACGGCCTGATCCTGGGCCTGGCGGCGCTGGCCTTCATCGTACTCGTGCTCTTCTTCACCTTCCGCAAACTGCTGGACGTGATCCTGACCCTGGCGGTGGTATCCATTTCCACGCTCTGGGTCTTCGGGCTGATGGGCTTCACGGGTGTGCGGTTCACCATTATGAGCATAGCCATAGTGCCCCTGCTGCTGGGCATTGACATCGCTTACTCCATCCACATCCTCATGCGCTACTACGAGGAACGGGACAAGGGATCCGGTGCGGGGGAGTCCGCCGCCAATGCGGTGGTTACCGTGGGAGTCGCCGTGTTCCTGGCCGCGGCCACTACCATGTTCGGTTTCCTCTCTTTCTCCATATCGGACCTGCCGCCTATAAAGGACTTCGGCCTTCTGTGCCTGGCGGGAGTATTCTTCGGGTATGCGCTCTCCGTCCTTCTCCTCCCCGCCGCCCTGGTCATCAGGGACCGCCGGCGCGGGGCGGTCGCACGCAGGCGAGTGGAGACCCACCGGCTGCTCGACTGGGTGGATCGCGGACTGATCAGGCTCTCGATGCTGGCTGAGAAACGCCGCAAGGTGGTGTGGGCCCTGTCGCTCGTCCTCGTGGTGGGATGCATCGCGCTGGCCTTCGGCCTCTCCACCGCCGCGGACATGCGCAATTTCGTCCCCCAGGACATGCCCTCCTACGAGATATTCAACCGCCTGGAACAATACTTCGGCGGGCAGGATTCCGCCGTTGCCCTGGTGGAGGGGGAGGACCTGCTTTCCCCGGAGTCCCTGCGTTCCATGCATGCTTTCGTGCAGGACGTCCTGGAGGACCCCCGCAACCTTACCCCGGAGGGTGAAGAGGTCTACTTCCAGTCGAACCGCGTGAACAGCCTGCCCACCATATTCAATGCCCTGGATGGGGAGTTGCCCGCCTCCAGCGACGATGCCGAGGCCGCCCTGGAGAAGGCGGGGGAGGAGTACGGATTCGATACCTCCGCTCTGATCACGCCCGCAGGAGACAAGGCGCTCATCGTCTTCGAGATCTTCTTCCGGGACGAGGCGGCGGAGGAGGAGATGGCCGCCATACTCAAAGACAACGCCCGGGACAAGGAAGGGCTGTCGCCAGCATCCCCGCGCTACCGTGTGACCGGCATGCCGCTGATCATCTCGGACACCATGGACAAGCTCTTCTCCACCCAGTTGAAGACCAGCGCGCTGGCCCTCATCCTCTGCGCGCTACTGGTAATACTGATCTTCCGCTCCATCTACTGTGGGCTCGCCGCCACCTCCGTGGTATTCCTGGCCATCGCCCTGGAGCTGGGCATCCTGCGCCTCATGGGGTGGCCGCTGGATATCATGACGGTGATGATCGCCTCCATGGTCATCGGGGCGGGTATCGATTTCGGCATACACGTGGCCCACCGTTTCCGGGAGGAGGTCTACGAGAACGGGCTGAAACCCGTAGAGGCGATAAATGCCACCGTCCGTAACGTAGGAACCGCCCTGCTCTCGGCCGCCGTGACCACTTGCGGAGCCTTTCTCATCCTCGCCATCTCCAGCCTCACTACCCTGCGCAGGTTCGGGATCATAACCGCCATCGCGCTGGCCAGCGCCTGCTTCGCGGCGTTGGTGCTCGAGCCCTCTTTCCTGGCCTCCATCGCCCTGCGCAAGGAAAAAAAGTCCTTGGAGCCCACAAGCGCGGCGCCGCAAGACGCCACAGAGCAATGAACCTGGGATCAGGCCCGGCTCGGGGCCTGATCCCGAGGCCACTTCTCACCTGGGAGCCGCACGTGTAGACACCGCTTGCAGGAAGTCGCGAAGGAGCTTCCGCCTTAAGCCCCGGCGGCCGGGTCCTCTTCGTGCTGGAAGTACTCCGCCGGGCGGAAGAAGAAGAGGCGCGCCAGCACGAGCTGGGGAAAGCTCTGGATGAAGGTGTTGTAGATGCGCACCGAACCGTTGTAGTACTTACGGGCCGCGGCGAGGTGGTTCTCCACCGTCACCAGCTCCTGAAACAGGCGCTCGAAGGTGGTGTCGGCCTTGAGCTCCGGGTAACGCTCTCTCAGCACGAACACCTCGCTCAAGGCGCCGGCCAGGGACAGCTCCCTGTACCCCCTCTCCTTCGCGCCGGAAGCCGCTTCGGCCTCCGCCCGCATGCGCGCGACCTTCTCCAGGGTCTGCTCTTCGTGCAGGGAATAGCCCTCGGCGGTCGAGACCAGGAGGGGGATCAACTGGTGGCGAAGCTTCAGCTGCACGTCGATATCTTTCCACGCCCGCTTCACCTTGTTGCGCAGCCTGATCATACGGTTGAAGACCAGCACCACCACGAGCAGCAACACGGCACCGACTGCGATGACGACGTAAACCCAGGCATCCATACCGCAGATTATAACAGGGTGTGTTGTTTTGTGGCCCGGGACCGGGGGTAATGGTCCTCGCTCCTCACTCGCAGTGCAGCACACCCGAAGTGCCGGCCTTCTCTCGGGTTTACTGCTCGCCAATGTCGCTCCGGACCAAC
>QZKE01000028.1 GCA_003598015.1 Actinomycetota bacterium
CCATGCTTACTCTCTACCGCAGCGCCCTCTCAATCGAGATCGCCACGTCGCCTGCGGCTCCTCGCGACAAGCTTCAGACTTACTGTCAGTCCACCCCGAAGATGGCAATGGAACACACGTTGTTATTGGGTACCCCTCCCAGGTTATGGGTGAGCCCGAACTTGGGATCCTTCACCGCGCGGTCCTCGGGCCAGCGCCCCAGCAGTTGGTTGTACATCTCGAAGATCATCCTGATCCCCGAGGCGCCGATGGGGTGCCCGAAGCACTTCAGGCCGCCGTCGGGCTGGCACGGTATCTGCCCGTCCAGGTCGTAGAAGCCTCCGAGTACGTCTTCCGGCGCCCCACCATTAGGCGATATGCCCAGGTCCTCCATGGTGCAGAGCTCGGTGATAGAGAAGCAGTCATGCACCTCCATCATGCTGATCTCCTCGCGCGGGTTCTTGATACCCGCCTCCTCGTAAGCCCGCTTGGAGGCGGCACGGGTGGTCATCACGCTCGCCCCGTCCCACTTGTCGAATTGCGCCTCCTCGCCGGAGCTCACCGCTATCTGGAGGGCCTTCACCCTGACCAGGGGATCGTTTGGCTTGAGCTTCTTCGCTATCTCCGGCGTGCATACGATAGCCGCCGCGGAGCCGTCCGAGACCCCGCAGCAGTCGAAGAGCCCCAAGGGGTAGGCTACCATGGGCGAGCCCATGATCTGCTCCTTGGTCACCGCTTTCCTGAGGTGGGCACGAGGATTCTTCGCGCCGTTCTGGTGGCTCTTCCACGATACGTGGGTGATGGCCTCTTTGACCCTCTCCATGGGTATCTTGTGCTTTGCAGCATAGGCCGTGGCCAACTGGGCGAACATGCCGGGAGCGGTGGCGTTCGGTCCCACCATCACCATCTCCTGCCCGAAGGCGGGTGAATCGGGAAGCCCGCCGTAGCCGGTGTCCTTGAGCTTCTCCACACCGATGGCCAGCGCGATGTCGCAGGCCCCCGAGGCTACTCCGTAGACAGCGCCGCGGAAAGCCTCCGTACCCGAGGCGCAGAAGTTATCCAGCCGCGTTACCGGGAGGAAGGGCAGGTGCATAGCATTGCTGGCATAGGTGCCGCCCTTACCGATGTTTATCTCGTCGATGTGCACTCCCAGCCAGACTGCCTGGAGGTCCTTCTTCTCGATGCCCGCGTCCTCCAACGCCTCGGTGAAGGACTCCACCAGCAGGTCGCCCCCGCTCATGTCCCAGCGCTCGCCGAACCTGGTGCATCCCATACCCAGGATAACCACCTTGTCTCTAATTCCTTCGGCCATATCAGCTCACCTCCCCTACCACTGGCCTTGCCTTCCAGAAGTAGTTCGTAATATCCCGCTTCGAATCGTAGAACTTGATGCGAAAGCTGAAGTCGACGGGATCGCCCACCGCCAGGTCCTCCACCGTGCAGTCGGTGAAGTCCAGCACCGTCCTTCCCCCGCCGTTGAAGGAGACCGTGCCGTAGACGGCCGGCGGGTTGAGGGATGCGGAGAGCATGTCACCGGTGTATGAGAATACGCTACCTCCCTTGTCGGCCAGGTAGACCGGCTCCATCTGGTCGATGGCGCCACAATCCGGGTTGACACACATGCGCCGCGCCGGCCACTGCTGGGTGCCGCAGGCCTTGCACCTGCCACCCCACAGGCCGAGGATGGACTTATGGTCCCGCCACACCAGCGACCAGCGGGTCTCCTTATCCACCTCTCCCCGCAGGCCCAGCTCGGGCGGAGCCATGCCCTTCCACACCAGGTATTTCTGGTAGTTGTCGAGGTCGGCGCGCCTCGCCAGCCACTTGGAGGCTCCCCGGCCATCCTGCTTCTTGGCGATGGCGTCGGTGACCTCGAACCACAGGGCATCGCAACCACTGCCGAAGCTCACCAGCAGGATCTTCTGGCCGGGCTGGGCGGTCTCCAGGGCGGCCGCCATCATGAGCAGAGGATGAGCGGTGCCGGTGTCTCCAACCGTAGCCAGCATGTCATCCTGCACCTTCTCCGCATCCTCCCCGAACATGGCGTTGATCTTTTTGCGCGCTCCGCCGTAGTAGCAGGGGTAGACTATCTTATCGAAGTCGCCGGGGCTCATCCCGTACTTGGCGCACAGGCCGTTCACCGCTTCGGGGATGAAGCCGCCGTAGCCGAGGTCGCGGATCCAGCGCTCCTCCCACATGCGGTCGTACTTGGTATTCGCGCCCCGCAGGTGGTCTACGAAATCGTAGGAAACCGAGAAGCATCCCTTGTACTCCGCGACTATGTCGGAGTCGCCTACGGCAATGGCGCCGCCCCCGTCCCCGAAGACCATCTCCTGGGTGGAGGCCATCTTGCCCAGACGGCAGTCGGCGGCGCAGACCACGGCGTTGCTGCCGGGATTGGCCGTCGCGAATTCCAGAGCCGAGAGCAGGGCCGTAGTCCCTGCCTTGAGGGACGCCGCGAAGTCGGCGGTGCGGATTTCCTCACCCACGCCCAGGGCCCCGGCCACGATGTTCGCGTTCTGCCTCTCCTTGTAGGGGGCGGTGGTGCTGGCATAGTAGACGGCGTCTATGCTCGAGCGGTCAACTCCCTTCAGGCAGTCCATCCCCGCGGCCACGGCCATGGTGATGGCGTCCTCGTCGAAGTTGGCGACGGCTTTCTCGCCCCGCGCGTTGGTGATGATCACCGGGTTCAGCCAGCCCATGCTGCCGAAGACGATCATGCGGTTGAGGCGGTAGCGCGGTACGTAGCCGCCAAATGATGTGATACCGACCATGTCCATCCTCCCTTCCCTCCAACGTTGCTCTCAAAGAACTGTCTATATTGCTTCAGGCGTAATTTACCTGTTGAAATCCGGGGTGACGATGAAGTAACAGCCTGGTGATCTCCTTGCGGTCCTCTTCGCAGTCCACCCTGTCTACATCCGATACCCAAAGACCGTCGGTGTTCCGCCTCGCCTTTAAAGCGTTGACGAAGCCGGGAACAAATATAAAACCCATGCCTCCGCGGCCGCAACAGGACGTCTCGATGGCCGCCATCTGCACCAGGTAGAGTAATTCCCGGCCCTTGTATTCTAACACGCCCTCCTCGAGGACCATATAATATCCCGCTATGCTCCTGATCTCTTCATCCAGGAGCTGGTGAACGTGTTCGGCCATATGCATTTCGCCTCCTGCCCCTTCCTAATAGAGGTGCCTGTCATCCCCTTGGGATAACTCTGTTTCCCTTCCCGCCGCCACGAGATCTGGACCGGTGATCTCCGCTCCATCCTCCCCTTCAACCTCACGCCTGCGGGCGAAGAGTATCTCGGGGGAGCTCTCGTAGCTGCGGCCTCTCCGAGCGTAGTATCTCTCCATGATGCGGCGATGGATATCCGCGAACCTGTGGTTGGAGTATATCTTGGCCATGGCCACCAGCCACAACAGCTCCCTGGTGGGGCGGTTGCCGCGGTACACGAGCAACGGGAACCAGTCCCGTCTCCTGCCCACCTGCCTCTTGCTGAAACCGGGAAGGTCCAGTACCGGCCTCCTCCTCTCCATGTAGGGATCCGCGGGGCCGTCCATCAGGTCCAGTCTCAGACAGGTATCGTAGAGCTCCGTACCGGGATAGGGATAGAACACCGAGAGCAGGAACCAGTCCGGCTGGCATACGCGATTCACCTGTATGGTCTCGCGAAAATCGCGCGGCTTCTCGCCCGGCAGGCCGATGAGGTTGTATAAACCCACCTGCAGGCCGTGACGCCGGGCCGTTTCTACCGCCCTGATAATATCCTGATTGGAATAGCGCCTTTTCAGTACCTCCCTGCGGATGCGCTCGCTCCCCGATTCCAGGCCGATGTTTACGAAACGGAAGTTGGCATCCGCCAGGGCGGCGAAAAGCTCCTCGTAATCGGCATTGGGCGTGACGCGCAGGTTAGCGCCGAAAGTAATGGGTGCCTGGAATCCTGCGTTGATCCTTTTCAACTCAGAGCAGAGCTCCAGGGCCCAGTCACGGTTCACCCCCAGGGTTTCCACCTCCAGATACACCTCGGAGAAGTTCGGCTCCGCCTGCTTCAGGGCCGAGATCTCCTCCGCAACATTGCGCGGGCTGCGCAGGCGCACGTACTTGCCCGGGGATGTCCTGCGCAGGGCATGGTTGCTGCAATAGGTGCAGCTGAAAGGGCAGCCCCTCCCCACCAGGACCGAGGGACGGGAGGTGGGGTTGGCCACCCAGGGCATCCACATCTCCCGGTCCGGAAAGGGAAGCTCATCCAGGTCCTGCAGGAAAGGACGGGGCTCGTTCCTCTCGACGCTTCCATCCGGCCGCCTGATAATCAGGTTGGGTATTCGAGACGGGTAATGGCCGGCGGCGAGCTGCCGCACCAGTTCCAGGGTGGGATATTCCCCCTCGCCCACGCAGATCGCGTCGAACAATCCCTCCGCAAGGCAGTCATCGGGTCTCAGGGTGGCATGAGGGCCGCCGAGCAGGGTGAATTTCTCGGGATACCGGTTCTTGACGAGCGCGGCCGCTCGCTTCATAATCCCGTACTCGGTGAAGACGGAGGTAAAGCAGACCAGGTCGGGATCGGTCTTCCGGACGTGTTCCTCGATGGTGTGCAACGTTTCATCACATAAGACAACCAGGCCGGTCTCGTGCCCTTCCCTCTTGAGCAGCGCGGAGATGTAGGATATGCCGAACTGTATCCGTTCCAGTATCTCCAATGGCTTCTCGGGGGAATAGGGATCCTGTTCGGAGTGGATGAATAAGACGTTCATGTTGGCCTCGTATCCCGGTGGATCGATCGCCGCACCTGCTCCAAGTGTTACCTCGATGGAATCGCCGTCTGAATACGCCATTACCTGCTGCGGGTCAGGTTTTGCCCGGCCGCATCCCATTACCCGGCGGCAGGTCTCAACCCGAACCCAGTCTATTTATACCAGCCCCGCGCCTTGACTGCCAGAAGAAAGGTAGGAGCGGTTCTTTTCCGAGAAGTGTGGGTGGCTGCGGAGTTTTCAGGGTCGGGTCTTGAATCCTGCAGTTTTGCCATCTGTCCTTTGTATGCCGTCCATTTCTTTGCAATTCAATATTCAAGACCCGACCCACCCCCGCACGTTACCTGTCTAGCCACACATGCTTCTCGGAGAAGAACCAGAAAGCAAGGACGCCCCGTGGGGGCGCCCGCACCGAAAACCGCGCTGATGATCAGGTGGCGACGGAAGGGGGGTTGAAGACTCGCTGCGAGAGCTCACGGTCCAGCATCATCAGGGCATTACCATCCTCTTTGACCAGTTCCAGCTGATCCAGGATCTTTTGTGGCGAAGCGACCTCCTCCACCTGCTCTTTAACGAACCAGGCCAGGAACTGCGCCGTGGCGTGGTCTTTCTCCTCTACGGCCAGGTCCATGAGGTCGTTGATGCGCATGGTCACAAGCTTCTCGTGCTCCACCGTCTTGCGGAAGACGTCCGTCACCGAGTCGTATTCGTTCTCCATCTGGTCGAAGGCACGCACATCCGGCCTCCCCCCTGCATCCGCGATATATGCGAAGAACATCATGGCGTGAGCATGCTCCTCCTGGGTTTGTATGGTCATCCAGTTGGCGAAGCCGTCCAGGCTCCGCGCCTTGAAGTAGCCGGCCATGGCCAGGTAGAGAAATTCCGAGTAAAACTCCCATTTCATCTGGTCATTCAAGGCCTCCTGCATCTTCTGTGAAATCATGGTATTAACTCCTTCCTCGTTTCCATGATGGCTTTTAGACCTCGCTCGTTTACTTTTTTCTGGTTCTTCTCCGCGAAGTATGGGTAGCTACCGTCAGGCCCACCATATTATTTACCCACGCTTCGCGGAGAAGAACCTTATTTCTTATCGCCATCTGATGCCTTTTTACATATTCTTACCATTCCAGGCCAGGATTAACATCATATCCGCGCCGTTCCTCCGGGCTGCCTGCCGCTTTCCTTGTCTCCGGGCTCATAATTCCCATCCATACAATATCGGAAGATTTGTCATATTCGTGTTGACTCGCCCTATGCCCGATGATAAAATGTGACAGCCAGTCATATTTTATTCGCGGCTTAGGTTATTGCACAAGGAGAAGACGGGCAATGGGTCGCGTTTTTTCGTTTGGAGAGATGTTTGCGGGAATCGCCTCGGCATGTATGATCATGTTTACCGGCAGGGCCGGCGCCGGGTAAGGGATGGAATGGCTGGGCGGTGCGCTCGCTGCGTACCTTCGCGCTTCTTCCATTCAATGGCATGCGATTGGTCAACCAGTGATGAGTTACAGGAGGTCGGTGTACTTTGACGCAACCCAAAGGTATCTATGTCCTCGCGGAGATCAACGATAGCCAGAATCCCACGTCGCTCACCCTGGAACTGTTGGGGCTCGGCAAGAAGCTCGCCTCGGATATGGGAACGACCCTGGGCGCCGTGATTCTGGGAAGCGATATCACCGCGGCGGCACAGTCGGTCTCCCGCTGCGGCACCGACGAGGTCCTCGTCCTCGACGACCCCGTGCTGGGCACATACGACCCCGAGGTATTCTGCGAGGTCCTTGGCGGGTTACTGAAGAGCAGGCTGCCCCTGATCCTTCTGTCCGGTCACACTTCCATGGGCCAGGACCTGCTCCCGCGCCTTGCCTGCGAACTGGAGGCCGCTCTCGTGACCGACTGCGTGGGCCTGAGAGCGGAGGGCGGAGAGATCCTCTTCACGCGGCCCGTTTACGGCGGCAACGCCCTGGCTACCCAGAAAGCGAGGACGGAGACGGTTATGGCCACGGTAAGGGCAAGGGTGGGAGATGCGCCGGCGGCGGCGGAAACAGCGGGAGTCGTGACCCGCGTCCAAGCCGCGCCTGTCGCTGCCTCACGCCTGGAGTTCAAGGGCAGAGAGGTAATGGTATTCAAGGAATGCCCCCTCGAGGAAGCACCGGTGGTGGTCTCAGGCGGCAGGGGCATCGGGGGGGAGGAGGGTTTCGCACAGTTGCGTGAACTCGCCGGGCTCCTGGGCGGGGCGGTGGGAGCATCCCGCCCCCCCGTGGATTCGGGCTGGGCGCCCACTACCTGCCAGGTCGGGATAACCGGGAAGGTGGTCGCGCCCGATATCTACGTGGCAGTAGCCCTTTCCGGCTCCACCCAGCATCTCTCGGGCATGGGGGAATCCGGAAAGATCGTGGCCGTCAACAAGGATCCCGATGCCTACATATTCAAGGTTTCCGACTACGGCGTGGTGGGAGACTGGAAACAGGTGATCCCCGCCTTCACCACCGCGCTGAGAGAGATCATACAGGAATAGGGGCTGCGTCATGGCTGTGGATATCATCGTATGCGCCAAGCAGGTCCCCGATCCGGAAGGCCCCCCTTCCTCCTTCGAGGTGAACGAGGCGGAACGCAGGGTGACCGCGCGGGGTATCCCCCCGGTCATCAACCCCTTCGATGAGAACGCCCTGGAGACGGCCATCCGCATCAAGGAAGCGACGGGTGCCGCGATAACCCTGCTGTCGCTGGGAAAGGGGCTCTCCAGAGCGGTGATCCTCAAAGCAGTAGCCGCGGGGGCGGACTCCTCGTTGCTGGTAGAGGACGATGCTTTCGATGCCGCCCTGCTCGATTCCTTCACCACCGCACACCTGCTCGCCGGGGCTATCTCCAAAGCCGGCCCATACGACCTGATCCTCTGCGGACGGCAGGCTGCGGACACAAACGCCGGCATGGTGGGGCTGATCCTGGCCCAATTCCTGGGCGTACCCGCCATAACTCTGGCCCAGAAAGTGGAGGTATCCGAAGGCAGGGTCGTGGTGGAGCGGGTGCTCCCCGACGGTTACGAGGTGGTGGAGGCGCCCTTGCCGGCCCTGGTTACGGTCTCCGGAGAAGTGGGTGACCTCCGTTACCCGAGCCTGCAGGCGATCAAGGCGGCCAAAGGATTTCCCCAGACCGCCCTGGGCCGGGCGGATCTGGACCTGAACCTCCCCGCGCTGGCCCGGCTCGAAACGGTCGCCCTTGCCATTCCATCCCGGGAGAGGCGCTGTGCGCTGGTGGAGGGCGACACCCTGCAGGAAGCGGGGAGGAAACTGGCCCTCCTTCTCAGACAGGAGAAGGTATTATAGATAACATATGGAGTTCCTTGTGCGGTCATGTCTGTCTGTAATAACAGGAAGTGGGGGCGTATAAAGGTACTATCAGGCCATATAACCCGACGTCGGTACGAGTAGTGGGAGTTATGCAATTGGCTTCGGAAGCATGCATCGCGAAAGCCAGGTTTTTCGCGCGGCGGAAAGCCGTGTTGCGAGGAGGCAAAGCCGACGTGGCAAGCCCGATCAAGCATCACGCCGCGGCGGAAAGTCTGGCGATAGGGCGGCGCGACGGTGTCCAGTGCCTGTCCTGGCGAAGCCAGGCCAGGCCTGGCACGTGTACGCTCGTTCTACGCGCACATGCCGTTGAAATCTGGAGGTGAGTAGATTGCCAATCGATCCCGCGGAGGTATTCAAGGTCATGCAGTGCGCCTACCGCAACGGGGTGCTGGACAAGTTCATGGTCATCCAGGGCGAGGCATTGGAGGCGGTGATGGCGGAGGCGAACGTGAACATGGGTGACCTCCTCAATCGCATGGACGAGGCCGGGGAGGAGACGGTAATGAGGATCGACCGTCTCCTGGACCGCGCCGGCCCCCTCATGAAGTACCTGGATAACGACAGGTTGATGAAGGTGGCCTCCCGCCTGCTGGACCTGGTCCCGGTCAAGAAGATGATGGTGGCCAACATGAAAAACTCTATTCTGAAGACCCTCTCGGACTCACCGCCACCGTCTCTTGCGGACAAGCTCCGTGCCCTGGTCGGGAAAGCGGCTTAGGGAGGTGGGTGAGAGATGGATATAAGCAGAGATAAACTGGTGGCCATCGTAGGGGAAGAAGGCGTATCCGCCGATCCCGCCCTTCTGCAATCCTTCCGCGGGGCGGGGGCCGTCTCCGGCGGAGAGCCCGCCCTCGTAGTGCGCCCTTCCTCCACGGCAGAGGTCAGGGAACTGGTCAAGCTGGCCCGCGCAGACGGACTCAACCTGGTCTTCTCCTCCTCCGCCCCTCCCCGCCTGCGCGGAGATTCCGTGCCCGCGGGCGAGGCGGTAATGGTGGACATGTCGGGCATGGACGAGATAGTACGCCTGGACAGAAGGAACAAGGTGGCCTTGATCGAGCCCGGGGTGACCTACGAGAAGCTCATACCCGAGGTGGACGCGGCCGGCCTCAAGGTGCTCATGCCCCTGCTGCCCAAAGGGGGTAAGTCGGTGCTGGCTTCGGCCCTGGAGCGGGAGCCCATCCTCATCCCCAAGTACCACTGGGACATGACCGATCCCATGCTCTGCACCGAGCTGGTCTTCGGCACCGGCGACCTGTTCAGGACAGGATCAGCCGCGGGGCCCGGCTCCCTGGAGCAGCAGTGGGCCGCCGGGGGAGCTCAGAAGAACCCCATGGGCCCGGCCCAGACGGACTTCGTGCGCGTGGTGCAGGGATCCCAGGGCACCATGGCGGCGGTCACCTGGTGCACCCTCAAACTGGAGGTGAAGCCCTCCATGCACAGGATTTACTTCGTCCCCGACACCAAGCTCTCGCGCCTCTCCGACTTCACCTACCGCGCCATGCGCCCCAAGCTGGGCGACGAATGGCTCATCCTCAACGCCTGGCAGCTCGCCACGATCATCGCGGATGATCCCGCCGGGGTGGAGGAGGTGGCCGCGATGCAGGCGCCGTGGACGGTGATCTACGGTGTCTCCGGCTACGAATACCTGCCGGAGCAGCGGGTGGCCTACCAGGAAAAGGACCTGGCCCGCCACGCCCAGGCCGCGGGGGTTACCGCCGTCCCCGAGGTACCCGGGTGCCCGGCCAGGAAGATGGAGCGTATCCTGGCCGCGCCCTCACCCGACCCCTACTACAAGGCGGCTCCAAAGGGGGCTTTCGCCGATATCTTCTTCATCACCACCCTGGACAAGGCGCCTTCCTTCCTCGAGGTCATGGAGGCCGAGGCCGACAAGCTCGGCTATCCCGCCGACCGCATAGGCATCTAC
This sequence comes from Actinomycetota bacterium, assembly GCA_003598015.1. Lineage (GTDB taxonomy): Bacteria > Actinomycetota > Geothermincolia > Geothermincolales > RBG-13-55-18 > SURF-21. The sequence goes on from QZKE01000028.1 coordinate 10,000, forward strand.
ATCCAGCCCATCCAGCAGGGGCGCAACGTACACCTGGAGTTCACCCTCTACTACGATCCGAAGGACGCAGGCAAGGCGAACGAGCTCTTCTCCTCCGCCTCGCAAGCCCTCTCCGCGGCCGGGGCCTTCTTCAGCAGGCCTTACGGCCCCTGGGCGGAGCTGGCCTATGCCCGCTGCCCCGATACCGTGGCCGCGCTGCGCAAGGTCAAGGATATGCTCGACCCCGACGGTATCCTCAACCGCGGCAAGCTCTGTTTCACCGAGGAGGTGGTCTAGATGGCGTTATCCGACTACAAGCGGGATATGGAGGGCTGCAGCCGCTGCTCCTCCTGTAAATGGGTGCCCTTCAACCAGATCAAGAGCTGGCGCTTCGCCAAGAACTGCCCCTCCATATGCAAGTACAACTTCCACGCTTACTCCGGCTCGGGAAGGATGATCATCGGCAACTCCATCCTCGAGGGCCGCTCGGAGCTGAACGACGCCGTAACCGAGATCATCTTCCGCTGCCAGCTCTGTGGAGCCTGCGATACCGCCTGCAAGGTCTACCGCGACGACATCGACCTCACCGAGGTTCTGCTGGAGCTGCGTTCCCACTGCATCGAGTCCGGCCAGCTCCTGGTGGAGCACATGGCCATGATCGACGCCCTCAAGCGCGAGGATAACGTGCTGGGTGAGCCCAAGGCCAAGCGGGGGGAATGGGCGGAAGGGCTGGCCGTCAAGGACATAAACACCGAGCAGTGCGAGGTCATCTTCCACGCCGGCTGCCGCTACTCCTACGACCCCGACCTGCGGGACACGGTGAGGGGCGCGGTCAAGCTCATGCTCGCCGCCGGGGCCGACGTGGGCATAGCCGGGGCCGAGGAGTCCTGCTGCGGGGGCCGCGCCTACGAGCTGGGTTACCGCGGAGAGGCAGCCAACTACGCCGACGACCTGCTCTCGCGCATCAAGGCATCCGGGGCCAAGACCCTGGTCACCCCCTGTGCCGACGGCTACGCCCACCTCAAGTTCCTCTACCCCCGCATGGGCGTGGAACTCCCCTGCGAGGTGCTGCATATCACCCAGTACCTGGAGAGGGTGGCCGAACAGGGCAGGCTGCGCCTCTCCGGGAAGGTCCCCCTGCTCGTCACCTACCACGATCCCTGCCACCTGGGCAGGATGGGCGAGCCCTTCCTGGCCGACTGGAAGGAGGACAAGCTGCAGCGCCCCATGTCCCTGAAGCGTTCGGGTAGAAAAGGTATCTTCGACACCCCCCGCAACCTCATAAATTCCATCCCCGGCATGGAGCTGACCGAGATGGAGAGGATCCGGGAGTATGCCTGGTGCTGCGGCGCCGGGGGCGGGGTATTCGAGGCCTTCCCCGACTTCGCCACCTGGACCGCCACCGAGAGGCTGGAGGAGGCGCTGGCCACCGGAGCCGAGGCGCTGGCTACCGCCTGCCCCTGGTGCGTGCGCGTCTTCCGCGACGCCGCCGCTGAGACCGGCATGGACCTGCCCGTGTACGACCTGGTGGACCTGGCCCTCATCTCGGCCGGAATCGCGGAGCCCGCCAGGGCTTAG
>QZKE01000082.1 GCA_003598015.1 Actinomycetota bacterium
ATGATGATGAACTCCTTGTAGGGGCCGATGGAGGTATCGCGGTAGTCCGTCGCCAGGAATCCCAGCAGCCCTTTGCCGGGGTATACCTCCACCGGTACCAGTTTGGAGGTGGGAAGGAGTTCCTTCAGCTTGAGCGTGGGTGCGGTGAATGCGCCTACGATGGCGAAGACGTCGCGGTAGAGGATGGGCACATCGCAGGTGCCACCGGTTATCTCCACCGCGCGCTGCTGAACATCCGCGAAGAATGTGCTCTCCATCTCGCCCTCCTGTCCCTAAGAGCCTCCGCTGGCCTCCGCCCGTTCCTGTCTGCATTATAATGATTTGCCCTCTTCACAGGGAAGATAAACCCGAGAAATCGATGGCGGGGAAGGAGAAGCGCCGTAACGTGCTCCCGTCTCGTATATCGTCGAGGCGCGTCACAAGCTGCGCAGGTATTCCTCGACTGTGTTCTCGTATTCCTCCTCGGGCAGGCGGTACCTTACCTCACTCGTTGATTCCCATTTCCTGGACGTAAGGTAATCGAACAAGGCATCCAGCTGCTTGAACCATGCCTTGCTTACGCCATGGGCCGATGCGATCTCAGCGCGATAGGACAAAGCGAAACGGAAACGGGAGGCGTCGAGCTCGCTGAGGCCAGCCTCATGGCCGCGGTCGATGGAAAGCTCTGCTTGCTTCCGCGAGGGGGATGGCGTGGTTGAGGGCTTCCGCTGCGGAGAGCAGCCCCCCTCAAGTCGGTGCCTCTTTCGTTCGGGGGTATCGACCAGAATATCCATGCGTCGTCCTGGTCGAACTCGATGGCGGCCATCCCACCTTCTCTTTCCACACCATCAGTACTTAACCAGGGTGCCGGTCTTGCGGGCGTAGCCCACGGCCAGGCGGAAGAGGGCAAGGCTCAACGGTATGAGCACGGCCGCGATGATGGCCAGGGCCAGGAATTCCTGCCACAGGGAGGAGAAGCCCTCTCCCTTGAGCAGGGCCCCGCGTATGCCCTCCAGCGACCAGGTTATGGGGAGGAGGCGCGAGAAGAACTGCATCCAGCCCGGAAGCACATCCACGGGGTAAAAGACACCGCCCAGGAGTATGGACAGGCTGCTCACCGCCCAGTTGATGGGGTCACCCCGCTTGAAGATGATAATGAAGCTCGCCGAGATGATCCCCAGGGCGGCGTAGGCCATGACGGTCAGCACGAGTAGAAGGAGCGCCGCGAGGATGTTGGCCCCGGCGAAGGAGACGCCGAAGAGGGCGCCCACCAGGAGAAACGCCAGCACGGAGACGGAGGTGAAAAGGAAGCGCCAGATGGAAGAGGAGAGGATGATGGTGGTTAGGGAAGTGGGGGTGGACATCATGGCCTCCAGGGTGCCTATCATCTGTTCTTCACGCATGCTCTCGGCGAAGGAGCCCAGGCCGGTGCGCAGGTACATGGCCATGGCCACGCCCACCAGTACGAAGGAGAAATAGTCGTCGGCCGTGTCCTGGACGGCGGCCGGATCCACTATCTTGCCCAGGAAGAAGAAGATGGCCACGGTGAAGACAACGCCCGCGAGGGAGAGGAGGAAATTGAAGCGATAGCTGGTCTCGATGAAGAAGTCGCGTTTGAGGAAGGCGAAGGCTTTCCTCATGACCCATCTTCCCCCTGCACCAGCTCGACGAAGATATCGCCCAGCCTGGCCTCCTCCCCCAGTTCCCGCCTGCCCTCCCGTAGCAACCCGTTGAGGGTGCCGATGTAAAGAAGGCGGCCGCGGTGGAGCAGTGCCACATCCTCGCACAGCCGCTCCGCCTCGTCCATGTCCTGGGTGGCGAGAAAGACCGTCTTGCCCCGTCTCTCCACCAGTTCCGTACGGATGAGGTCTTGCAGGGGATACGCGGCGTCGGGTGAGAGGGAGCGCGTGGGTTCATCCATGAGCAGGACCTCGGGGTCGTGGAGCAGGGCCCGGGCCACCGCCGCCTTCTGCCGCATGCCGGAGGAATAGTCGGAGAAGGGCACGTCCAGGTATTCTGTTATGCCGGTGAGCTCGCCCAGTTCCGCGATCCGCCGATGTGCCGAGTGGCCGTCCAGACCCTGAAGCGCGGCGAAGAACTCCAGGTTGCGGCGCCCCGAGAGACGCCAGTAGAAGCTGCGCTCCTCGCTGTTGACCATGCCCATGCGGCTGCGTATCCCCCGGCCGTGATGTTGGGGATCCTCCCCCAGGACATGCACGGAGCCCGAGGTGGGCACGAGAAGGTTGTAGCATATCTTGATCAGGGTGGTCTTACCCGCCCCGTTCGTCCCCAGCAGCCCGAAGACGCTGCCGCGGCGGACCCGCAGGCTGACTCCGTCGAGGGCGCGGATGACTCCCTGTTTCCATGAGGGCAGAAAGAAGGAACGCCATCCCACGGACGGACGCGGATAGTCTTTGACCAGTTCACTCACGGCGATCGCATCTTCACCGCCGTTTATCGCGCTATGCATCCCCATCGCCATTTCACCCCGGTTGTATGACATCACGATCGGGCTACTCTAATCTACTACAACTTTCCCCTATGACCTTTCTAATTACGCTCGGTGGATTGCATCGCGAAAGCGACAGCGCCGTCTTCGGCGCGGCGGTGTCCAGTGCCTGGACATGTTGTACCTGTTGCTTGATCCCTCGATTACCTGCGCAAACATGTCCAGGCCTGGCACGTTTACAATCGGGTGCAGGATGTTTCATATGCGTTTGGCTAGCGTAGCGAACGGAACAAGGGCAGAGTAATCGGCCAGGGTGGCCATGGCGCGGGACGAGGTCTCCACCCCCACCTCTTCCGCCGCGGCGGGCGGGTTGAGGCCGCCGGCCACGATCATGCCCACGCGGTCCTTGCCGGAGGGCACCTCCATGAAAGGCTGGCCCGGCCTGCCGACGAGGATCAACTCCGCAAGGCGGGAGCGCTTCATCTCCTCCAGGAGGCCGGCGGCCGCGTCCAGGGCCGAGGAGGGGATGAGGCGGAAGGAAGCGCATATCCTGCCGTAGCCACCGGTGGCAGCCGCGTGCACGCTGGTCATCTTTCCCTTGATGAAGATCTCGATGGGGTCCAGGGTGGAGCCCGCGTAGCTGATGATCTCGGTGAAACGGCGCGGTCTCCCCTCCTGCATCTCCAGCAGCCCGCCGAAGCTGGATTCGACGGGGATGCCGTGGCGCAGAAAGACGGAGTTGAGGGTCACGCTGCATACCGTTCCCCAACCCGCATTGCCGGCGGGGACCTCCAGCCCACCTACCCTTTCGCCCGGCCCGGCACGCAGCACCAGGTTCGAAAGGCAAAGCCCGGACGCAAAGGCGGGTCGCATGGCTTCCACCGCTTTCCCCTCCTGTTGCAGGGGGAAGAAAGTGAGGTTGATAACCAATTTTCCCCTCCCGGTGGAAAGGTCGAAGTCGGCCTGGCAGGCGAGATCGTCGATGCGGGCGTTCACGAAACCCACCCGCTCCACGGCGAGAGCGCTGTCGATCTCCTCCCGCCCCCGCTGCGTCAGCACGCGCCCGCTCCTGCCTTCCAGGCGGGTGAAACCCTTTTCGTCCAGGTGCATGAGGTGGTACCTGACCGTCCTCTCGCTCAGATCCACGCCGCGCAGGGCCAGCTCCCGGGATATGGCCCGGGCGCCGAGGGGCTCCCGCGCCTCCTGCAGGATCTCCAGGATGGCCAGGGTTTTTCTCTCCAGTGTCGTGTTGTTGTACCCCATAATCGGCAATATATCTCCTAATTAGATGTTGACAATATATCATAATACGGGTTTAATAGGCAATAGGCAACCTATAGCCGACTTGTAAGATCGGATATGTAAAAAAGCCTGTGAAGTTGACGTCGCTCTGATTTAAAATGCTTCTATTGCCGACAACCGCCGAATAGAACGGGTGATCCGCGTGATGAGGATAATTCCGAGGGAAGAATACTGCATCGGATGCCGTCTGTGCGAGATCCACTGTATCGTGCAGCACTCCAGGAGCAAGGACATAATCAAGGCCTTCAAGAAGGAGAAGCGTCCGGTGAAGCGGGTGGAGGTCGAGGAAGAGGGGCATGTCTCCTTCGCCCTGCAGTGCCGTCACTGCGACGAAGCTCCCTGCGTTACCGCCTGCCTCTCCGGGGCCATGCAGCGCGATGCAAAGACCGGCGTGGTCACCAACGACCCCGACCGCTGCGTTGGCTGCTGGACCTGTATCCTCGTCTGCCCCTTTGGCGCGGTGAGGCGGGACGAGATCGACCGCAGGGTGGTGGGTAAATGCGATCTCTGTCCCGACCTGGATGTCCCGGCTTGCGTGGCCAACTGCCCTAACGAAGCGCTGGTCCTGGTGGAGGAGTGAAGATGGAGACATACGACTATGCAGTTGTCGGCAATTCCGCCGCGGCTATCAACGCCATCGATGCCATCCGTGAGCGGGATCCCGAGGGCAGTATCGGTCTCTTCTGCGAGGAGAAGTACCGCTGCTATTCACGCCCGCTCATCTCCTACCTGGTGGCGGGAGAGATAAGGGCCAGGGGCATGTATTATCGTCCTGCAAATTATTACCAGAGAATGAAGGTGGATTTCCATCCCGGTGAGCGCGTCGTCTCCATCTCGCCCGCCAGGAAGACCCTGACCACCGCGGGCAAAGCCAAGGCCAGGTGGCGCCGGCTGTTGCTGGCCACCGGGTTCGCCCCCTTCTTCCCGCCCATAGAAGGCCTGGAGGAAGTGGCATATATCACCTTCATCTCCTGGGATGACGCCAAGCGCATGCTCGGCCTGACGTCCAGGAAGGTCAATGCCCTGGTGATCGGGGCCGGCCTCATCGGCATGAAAGCGGCGGAGGCACTGCACGCCCGGGGGGCCGAGGTGACGGTGGTGGAGAAACTGGACCGCGTCCTGCCCCTGGCGCTCGATGAGCGGGCTTCCGACCTGGTGGCGGAACGCTGTCGCGAGGCGCATATCGATATCATCACCGGTCTCAGCGTCTCCAGGCTGGAGGGTCGGGGAGGCAACAAGGGCATGGCCGTCCTGGAGGACGGCGCGAACCTGCATTTCGACCTCCTGGTGATGGCCGTGGGAGTAAGGCCCCGTACCGAGCTGGCCGCTGCGGCGGGACTGCCCTGCGAACGCGGCATGGAGGTCGACGAGTATCAACGCACCGCCTCACGGGATATCTATGCCGCCGGGGACGCCGTCAAGGCCATGGATGTCGTGCTGGGAGAGCCTTCCATCAACGCCCTGTGGCCGGTCGCCGCGCTGCAGGGGAAATATGCCGGTATGAACATGGCCGGGGAGGAGACCCCCTATCCCGGATGCAATTCCATGAACGCGGTGGAGTTTTTCGGCCTGCCGGTGCTCTCCGCGGGCATAGTAAACCCGCCTGACCGGGGATACCAGGTCATCACCCGCCGGGACGATACCGGCTACCGCAAGGCGGTGCTGCAGGGAGACGTACTGGTCGGCATGCTCATGGCCGGAAGGATAGAGCGGGCCGGCATACTCACCAGCCTCATCCAGGAGAAAGCCAACGTCAAGAGAATGAAAAAATCCCTGCTCGACGAGGGATTCGGCCACATCAACCTGCCGCCCGCGGTGAGGAAAGAGCGCATAGAAGGAGCGGTGGCCGGCCTCAAACTCACGCAGGATGCAAAGACCCGGGGAGGTTGAGGAGATGCTGAGAGGTGTGCGTTTCCGGGATGACAAGGACTTCTCCGGATGCTCCATATTCGGGATGATGAACGCAAGCGGGATGAGATTCACGGGCGCGCCCATGCTCACCGCCATCGCCAACATGAAAGAGCGCAGCAACGGGTTGGGTGGCGGCTTCGCCACCTACGGCATCTACCCGCAGTACGCCGACCTCTACTGCTTCCACATGATGTACAGCGACGAGGCGGGGAAATCTGACTGCGAGGAGTTCCTCGCGGCCAATTTCTCCATTGAACAGGCCGAGATAATCCCCACCTCGCCCTGCGAGGGTGTTGGCGAAGCGCCGCTGCTGTGGCGTTATTTCCTCCAGCCCCGCGAGAACCCGGCTCCGGCCTGCGAGATACAGGACCTGGACGATTTCGTGGTCCAGGCTGTAATGCATATCAACGCGGTCATCGACGGCGCCTTCGCTTTCTCCAGCGGCAAGAACATGGGCGTGTTCAAGGGGGTCGGTTTTCCGGAGGACATCGGCCGCTTCTTCCGCCTGGACGAATACGAGGGCTACATCTGGGTAGCCCACGGCAGGTTCCCCACCAACACCCAGGCCTGGTGGGGCGGCGCACACCCCTTCAATATCCTGGACTGGTCCGTGGTCCATAACGGCGAGATATCCTCCTATGGCATAAACCAGCGCCACCTGGAGATGTACGGTTATACCTGCACCCTGTTCACGGATACCGAGGTCATCGCCTACGCGGTGGACCTCCTGGTGCGGCGGCACGGCTTATCCATCGAGGATATGGCCAGCGTGCTGGCTGCCCCGCTGTGGACGGATATCGACCGCATGCCGCCGCGGGAGAAGGAGCTGCATACCGCCTTGCGCCAGACCTACGGCTCGCTGCTGCTCAACGGCCCCTTCAGCGTCATCGTCTCCAACCTGTCCCAGATGATTGGGCTCACCGATCGCATCAGGCTGCGCCCCCTGGTGGCGGGGCGCAACGGCGACTGGATGTACCTCTCCTCCGAGGAAGCCCCCATGCACCTTGTTGACGATACCCTGAAGGACACCTGGATTCCGTCGGGCGGAGAGCCCATCGTCTTCCAGGTGGAGGACGCTGTCGCCGTAGCGCAAGGGGAGGAGATGTTGAGCGGGGTAGCCCCTGGAGGTTGATGGACTTGAAGAGCTATATCATACCGCAGTTCAAGGTGGATAGGGATGACCACCGCTGCATACGCTGCGAGGTCTGCGTGCGCCAGTGTGCCAATGACGTCCACTGGTATGACGAGGAAGAAGACGAGGTATACACAAGCGAGGACAAGTGCGTAGGCTGCTTGCGCTGCGTGACCCTCTGCCCCACCAGCGCTTTGGTAGTGCGGGAGAACCCTACCCAGGTACCCACCAACGCCAACTGGACCCGTGAGGTGCTCACTAATATATACAGGCAGGCGGAGACGGGAGGCGTCCTGCTCACCGGCATGGGATGCGATAAGGATTACCGCAATTACTGGGACCACATCACCCTCGACGCCAGCCAGGTGACCAACCCCTCCATCGATCCCCTGCGCGAGCCCATGGAGCTACGCACCTATCTGGGCGCGAAACCGGACGAACTCGATACGGGGGGCAGGAAGAGCAAGCCATCGCTCGAGACCAGTATCTCGCCGCAACTGCGCATGGAGACACCCATCATGTTCTCCGCCATATCCTACGGGGCCATCAGCTACAACACCTGCGAATGCCTGGCCAGGGCGGCGGCGGAGGTGGGGACCTATTACAACACCGGGGAGGGGGGGCTCCACCGCGACCTCTACCAGTACGGCGAACACACCATCTGCCAGGTGGCGTCCGGCCGCTTCGGCGTCCACGCGGATTACCTGGAGGTGGCAGCGGCGCTGGAGATAAAGATAGGGCAGGGCGCCAAGCCGGGTATCGGGGGCCATCTGCCGGGGGAAAAGGTCAGCGCGGAGATCTCCCGTACGCGCATGATCCCGGAGGGCACGGATGCCCTGTCACCCGCCCCCCATCACGACATCTATTCCATCGAGGACCTGGCGCAGCTTATCTACGCCCTCAAGGAGGCGACCCACTGGGAGAAGCCGGTTTCGGTGAAGATAGCCGCGGTGCATAACTCGGCTGCCATCGCCTCTGGCATGGTGCGGGCCGGCGCGGACATCATCGCCCTGGACGGCATCAGGGGCGGCACGGGAGCCGCACCCACCATGATCCGGGACAACGTGGGCATACCCGTCGAACTGGCCCTGGCGGCGGTAGACGATCGGCTGCGCGAGGAAGGCATCCGCAATCATGCCAGCGTGGTTATCGCCGGGGGGATCCGTTCCTCGGCCGACGTGGTCAAAGCCATCGCCCTTGGCGCCGACGCGGTCTATATAGGCACGGCCGCCCTGGTGGCCCTGGGTTGTCATGTCTGTCAGAAATGCTATACGGGCAGATGCAACTGGGGCATAGCAACCCAGGACCCCGATCTCACCAGGCGCCTCAACCCCGACGTGGGCACCAGGCGGCTGGTCAACCTGCTCACGGGATGGTCCCACGAGATCATGGAGATACTGGGAGGTATGGGTATCAACGCCATCGAGAGCCTGCGCGGCAACCGCTTGCGTTTGCGCGGCGTAGGCCTTACACGGGAGGAACTGGACATATTGGGGATCAAGCACGCCGGGGCGTAGCGACGTGGTGATCTCGAGCGGGATGGACGCGCGACGGGAGGCGGGGCGCCTGAATGCTGCCTGATGTAACGAGGAGCGTGCGTCGCGGTTATCTAAGTTGAGGAGGAGGCAGCCCGGGGGAGAGAGGAAACACGATCGGGGTATGCGGCTCAAGAGATCGTGCCGAACGTACGAGAAATGGAAGATAACTGGGTTTACGGAACCCCCCGGGGGGATTAGAGTCGAATTAGGGATATATAAAAGGAAAAACAGCTCAGGTGGAGAAGAAAGCAGAAAGTAGAAGGAAGGCGAGCAAAGAGGGTGAGTCGTTTATGAAGATCGAAGTTGATCGCCGTGCCGGTCTGCCCGGTGTCTTCACGCGCAAGAACGGCGGTATCGAGATCAACGCCAGCCAGCTCCATTACCGGGAACTGAACAACATGGTCAAAGGGGCGGCAGCAGAGGGCAGCCGGGAGATAGTCCTGGATAACGTCTATGGACAGCGTTATATCGGCTCCGGCATACGCAAGCCGGTGAACATCGTCGTGCACGGCGTACCCGGCAACGACCTTGGCGCGTTCATGGACGGGCCTAATATCACCGTGGACCGCAACGCCCAGGACGGCGTGGGAAACACCATGAACAACGGGGTCATCGTGGTACACGGCCGCGCCGGCGACATCGTTGCCATGGGGATGCGCGGGGGCAAGATCTTCATCAAAGGCAGCGTCGGATACCGGGCGGCCATCCACATGAAGGAATACCGCAAGCACCGGCCCGTCCTGGTCGTCGGCGGCGATACCCAGGATTTTTTGGGCGAATATATGGCGGGAGGCATGGTCATAGCGCTGGGTCTCGGAAGGGAAAACGGGGCCGGGATCCAGGCGAAGCACATCGGCACGGGTATGCACGGCGGCCTCATCTTCCTGCGTGGAGAGGTGGAGGAGTACCAGTTGGGAAAGGAAGCGGCCGGCGCCGCCGCCGCTGAAGAGGATCTCGCCCGCATCCGCCCCTACGTCGAGGAATACGTCGGCTATTTCGGAGGCGACGCAGACGATATCCTGAAATCGGGTTTCACGAAACTCTGGCCGAAATCATCCCGCCCCTTCGGAGGGCTGTACGCGTATTGAGACGAAGCGGGAGAAAAGCTGCAGACGAAAGCCGGCCCGCGCCGGCTTTTTCGTTCGTTCAACCGAATGGGAAGAAGGCCTGAGTGGAAAGGGCGGTTCGGGTTTATGATAGGGACGAGGTCCGGCAGGCTGCAGCAAGCGTCTCCTGTGCCGGATCTACGCGCACGGACGATTCTGAACACTCGGAGGCGGTATTGAAGGTTTACGTGAGCTGCGGTGAAGACAGGGAGGAGCTCTTCCGGGGCATACTGGAAGACGATTTCACGCTGGAGGCGTTTCCCGCTGCGTCCCGCGTGCGGCCGGAAGCGGGAGACGTAGTGTTGATCGACCTCGTGGAAAGACCCGGAGACTGGAGAAGCTGCCTCGAGGAGCTGAAGCGCGCGCTTGGTGACGGGGTGCGGCTGCTGGCGGTGTTGCGCTTCGAGCAGATGCGCGCGCTGGACAGCCGCGCAAAGATGGACGATTTTATCGCGGACGGCTTCACGGGCGAGGAGATGAGGGCACGGCTGCGGCGCATGCAGGAGGATAGATCAGTCTCCGCGGCGGTGGGGGAGCTGGAGGTGGACGAGGAACGCTACGAAGTGAGGGTGGGAGGCGCGCCGGTGGAGCTCACCTTCAAGGAGTTCGAACTCCTGCGCTTCCTCATGTCGCGGCCGGGCAAGGTCTTCACGCGCGAGATACTCCTGGAGCAGGTCTGGGGATACGACTACTTCGGGGGCGCGCGCACCGTGGACGTGCACATCCGCCGCATCCGCTCCAAGATCGAAAGGGAAGGGCATACCTACATCCGCACCATCCGCGGCGTTGGCTACATATTCGAACATGTATCACTCGTTTAACGCATCCGAAACACATCCTTAATCACGATTTAATACCACGCTAAAGTCCCCGAAACATGCTGCTCCTATACTCGTCCCATGAAGGATACACATGTACGGGAGAATCGAGGCGGGTGTCCGGAAGTGGTTCTCGACGGCACAGGACCCGCTGCAGATGGGTTTGAGGAACCGGGAGGCGATGCGCTTTGAAAAAGATACTGATCGTATTCCTGCTCGTCACGATGATCCTCGTCCTCTTCGGCGCGACCGCCCTCGCGCAAGGGGAGGGGGAGGCCAAGACCCCCGAGAGTATAGCCACATCGTTGGACACGGTATGGGTGCTGATAGCGGCGGCGCTCGTCTTCTTCATGCAGGCCGGGTTCTTTTTCCTGGAAGGCGGCCTGACGCGGGCCAAGAACGTCTCCAACGCCATGCTCAAGGGAGCTATGGACTTCTGCCTGGGGGCTCTCGTGTTCTGGATGATCGGCTTCGCGTTCATGTTCGGATTCGACCGGGGCGGCTTCATCGGGTCGAGCGGCTTCTTCTCCAACCTGGCCAGCCCGGACTGGAACGGCCTGCCCCTCTATGCGTTTCTTCTCTTCCAGATAGCCTTCGCGGGCGCGGCGGCCACCATCCTGGCAGGCGGCATAGCCGAGCGGTTCAAGTTCAGCTCATACTGTGTCGCCACCATCTTGATCACGGGTGTCATCTATCCGGTCGTAGGGCACTGGATCTGGGCCGAGGGAGGCTGGCTCTACGAGCTGGGTATGCTGGACTTCGCCGGCTCCACGGTGGTCCACACCGTGGGCGGCATCTGCGCCCTCATAGGCGCCTGGATGGTCGGGGCGCGCGCCGGCAAGTACAACCCCGACGGCACGCCCAACGCCATTCCGGGACACAACATACCCATGGCGGCCCTGGGCACCTTCATCCTCTGGCTGGGCTGGTACGGTTTCAATCCCGGCAGTACGCTTGCGGCTTCCCCGGCCATCGCCACCATCGCCATGACCACCACCCTGGCTGCATCCGCGGGCGGCGCGGTCGCCATGTTCCTGACCTGGATCCGCTACGGCAAACCAGACGTCAGCATGTCGTTCAACGGTACCCTGGCCGGCCTGGTGGCGGTTACCGCGGGATGTGCCTACGTAAGCATGGTCAGCGCGGTGATCATCGGTATCGTGGCGGGCATACTGGGGGGGTTCTCGGT
>QZKE01000097.1 GCA_003598015.1 Actinomycetota bacterium
TATGGCCGAGGTGAGGGTGGTCTTGCCGTGGTCCACGTGTCCGATGGTTCCCACGTTCACATGGGGCTTGGTCCTCTCGAATTTCTTCTTGGCCATTTTTTCATTCCTCCTGAATCTAATACCTGTGTCGCGTTGCAGACACAACTTCCCTATTCTAATAGTCCTACTTGCTCAGTACAAGACTCATTTATTCGCCCCTGATGCGGCGCACTATCTCCGCCGCGATGTTATGCGGCACCTCGCTGTAATGCGAGAACTGCATGTGGTGGGTAGCCCTGCCCTGGCTCAGAGAGCGTATGTCGGTGGCATACCCGAAGGTCTCCGCCAGCGGGATAACGGCGGACACGATCTGCTGGCGGCCACGCGTCTCCATTCCCTCCACCTTGCCGCGCCGGGCGTTTATATCGGCGATGATGTCACCCAGGTACTCCTCCGCCACGGTGATCTGCACCTTCATGATGGGCTCTAATAATATGGGCTCGGCGTGGCGCAACGCCGCCTGCAAGGCTGCCGAACCGGCAGCCTTGAAGGCCAGTTCCGAGGAGTCTACCTCGTGGTATGAACCGCCCTTCAGGGTCACCCCGACATCCACTACGGGGTATCCGGCCAGTACGCCGAATTCCAGGGCTCCCCGCACTCCCTGCTGTACTGCGGGGATATACTCCTTAGGGATGGCGTTTCCAGTGACCTTGCTCTCGAACTCGAATCCTCCGCCCCGCGGCAGCGGCTCGACATCTATGACCACGTGGCCGTACTGCCCGCGCCCTCCCGTCTGGCGGATAAACTTTCCCTCTACGCCACGTATGTGGCCGAGGATCGTCTCCCGGTAAGAAACCTGCGGCCTTCCGACATTGGCTCCCACCCCGAATTCCCGCAGCAACCGGTCCACGATGATCTCGAGGTGCAATTCCCCCATGCCGGAGATGATGGTCTGGCCCGTCTCCGGGTCCAATCTCACCCGAAAGGTGGGATCCTCGTCGGATACACGCTCCATGGCCTCGCTAAGCTTGTCCTGATCCGCCTTGGTCTTGGGCTCGATGGCCACGGAGATCACGGGCTCGGGAAATACCATGGACTCCAGCAGTATAGGGCGGTGAGCCGAACAGAGGGTGTCACCGGTATAGGTATCCTTCAGGCCTACCGCCGCTATGATGTCGCCGGTATAGATGGTCTCGCGCTCCTCGCGGTGATTGGCGTGCATCTGGAGCAGCCTGCCGACACGCTCCTTCTTCTTGCGCGTGCTGTTGAAAACGGCGGAGCCGGAGCGCAGGGTACCCGAATATACACGCAGATAGATAAGTTTCCCTACGTAAGGGTCCGATACTACTTTATAAGCCAGTGCGGAAAAAGGTTCCTCGTCGGATGCCAGCCTGACCTCCTTCTTGTCCTCCTTGCCCAGGTGTACTCCCTCGATGGGCGGGACGTCCAGGGGTGAAGGCAGGAAGTAGACCACGCCGTCGAGAAGCGGCTGTACCCCCCTGTTGCGAAAGGAGGCGCCGCATAAGACCGGCGTCACTTCGCATTTCAAGGTGCCGACACGCAGGGCACGCCTGATATCATCGGGAGCGATAATCTCCTCCCCCAACAGGTAACTCTCCATGAGGTCGTCGTCGTATGCCGCACAGACCTCGAGTAATGCAAGGTGATACAGTTCGGCGGCGATGCTCAGATCCTCGGGGATTTCCGTCCACTCCCACTCCGTACCCAGTTCATCCGTGAAGACCAACGCCTTCATCTCGATGAGGTCAACGAATCCCCTGAAGTCGGCCTCCTCCCCCAGGGGGATCTGCACCGCAATCGGCCTGGCATCAAAACGGTCCTCCAGCATATCCATGCAAGCGAAGAAATCGGCGCCGGGACGGTCCATCTTGTTGACATAACATATACGCGGCACCCCGTAATGGTCCGCCTGCCTCCATACGGTCTCCGTCTGCGGCTCTACGCCTGCCACGGCATCCAGGATGGCTATGGCCCCGTCGAGCACCCTTAAGGAGCGTTCTACCTCTACAGTGAAGTCCACGTGGCCGGGAGTATCTATAATGTTTATTTTATGGTCCATCCAGTAGCATGTGGTTGCGGCGCTGGTGATGGTTATTCCCCTCTCCTGTTCCTGTACCATCCAGTCCATGACCGTGGAACCATTATGCACCTCGCCCATCTTGTAGGTCTTACCGGTATAGAAGAGGATTCTCTCGGTCGTGGTGGTCTTGCCGGCATCTATATGGGATATAATCCCGATATTGCGCACACGCTCGAGGGGAAAGCGTTCCTCTTCCCTGTGCAATTTCTCCACCCTACCCGTCGTCGTTACCTTCATGCTACCACCGGTAATGCGTGAAAGCCCTGTTGGCCTCCGCCATCTTATGCAGGTCTTCCTTCTTCTTGATGGAGACGCCGATGCTATTGGAAGCATCCAGGAGCTCCATGGCCAGGCGTTCTTTCATCGTCTTCTCTTTGCGCTGGCGTGCGTAGCCGGTTATCCAGCGTATAGCCAGTGTCGTACTGCGCCGTGGGCGTACCTCTACCGGCACCTGGTAACTCGCCCCGCCAACTCTGCGTGACCGTACCTCGAGGATGGGGCGCACATTGTCGGTGGCCTTGCGTAGAACGGCCAGGGGATCGTTGCCCGTCTTCTCATGCAGGACGTCCAGGGCGCCGTAGACGATTTTCTCGGCTTGGCTCTTCTTGCCGTCCAGCATGATCTTGCGGATGTATTGTTCCACCAGTACGCTGTGGTACCGGGTGTCCGGCGGGATCTCCCGCTTCTGAGCTGGTCCTTTCCTCGGCATACTCTCTCTCCTCGACTCCCCGGCCTCTAGAGGCCGGCCGTCTTCTTCGTCCCGTACCGGGAACGCGACTGTCTGCGATCGACGACTCCCGCGGCATCCAGGGTGCCGCGGATTATCTTGTATCGCACCCCCGGTAGGTCCTTGACCCTGCCCCCCCTGACCAGGACGATGGAGTGCTCCTGCAGGTTATGACCTATACCGGGTATATAGGAGGTGACCTCGATGCCGTTGGTCAACCTCACCCTGGCGATCTTGCGCAGGGCCGAGTTGGGCTTCTTGGGTGTCGTCGTCTTCACCTGCGTGCAAACGCCCCGCCTCTGCGGGCAGCCCTGCAGTGCCGGCGTCTTGGTTTTCTTGCGCTTGTCGCTGCGGCCCTTGCGTACCAGTTGGTTGATGGTCGGCAACTATACCTCCTCAAGCTAACAATATTCTTATTTACCTGCTATTTTGCGATCAACACACCAAAGCGAAAGTGTACCATCACCCTGCATGGGTGTCAATGAACCGGACGCTATACCCGCGTTCAGGACTCTTCCACCTCTGCGATCTCCTCTTCCTCTGCGGGCTCCCGCAGCAGGCCGGCCTTCTTTAACTCCTCTATGTTGTTCTTGCCGAGATCGGCCTCGTACAGATCATCCTCACTCATCCTGAGCAGATCCGCGGTGGTTTTAATATTGGCCGCTTTGAGCAGGTTCTTGGTTCTTGTGGAGATACCCAGGTCGTCGATGTCGGTCTCGTCCGCCTCCAGCACCGCCGAGACTGTCTCCGCCCCGAACAGATCCTCCAGCTCTTTGACCGTAGGGGTTGCGGCCCGGCCGGTTCCCATGGTCAGGGCCTCTACCTCCTCCAGGAGTCCGATACCGGCATGTTTGGGCTTGACCTTGATGTTGCGATAGCGGTGCATACCCGTGCCCGCCGGTATGAGCTTGCCGATGATGACGTTTTCCTTCAGCCCCAGCAGGGGGTCGACCCTCCCGGAGATGGCGGCGTCGGTGAGTACGCGCGTCGTCTCCTGGAATGAGGCCGCCGAGAGGAAGGAATCCGTGGCCAAAGAGGCCTTGGTGATACCCAGAAGCATCTGCCGGGCGGACGAGGGTTCGCCTCCATCCGCCAGCACCGCCTCGTTCACCTCGGCGAAGAATTTGCGGTCGACCTTCTCACCCGGCAGCAGGTCGGTATCGCCGGCCTCCACCACCTCCACTTTCTTCATCATCTGGCGTACGATGAGCTCGATATGCTTGTCGTGGATATCCACACCCTGGCTCTTGTAGACCTCCTGTACCTCTCTGACCATGTACAGTTGTGCCGCCTGCGGACCCAGTACGCGCAGGATGTCGTGGGGGTTGGCCGAACCCTCGGTAAGCTGGTCTCCTGCCGCAACCTCCTGCCCGTCACGCACCCTCAGACGCGCTCTACGGGGAACCTGGTAAGCGCGTTCCTTGTTGCCCGAGCCGGTTACGGTTATCTTGCGCGCCTTCTCCGATTCCTCTATCTCCACCTTGCCGGAGATGTCGGCGATGACCGCCTGGCCCTTGGGTTTGCGGGCCTCGAAGAGCTCGACTACCCTGGGCAGGCCGTGGGTGATATCCTCCCCGGCTACTCCACCGGTGTGGAATGTGCGCATGGTGAGCTGCGTGCCGGGTTCGCCGATGGACTGGGCGGCTATGATCCCTACCGCCTCGCCTATCTCCACCAGCCTCCTGGTGGCCAGCATGGTGCCGTAGCAGCGGCTGCACACCCCGTAACGCGATTCGCAGGTCATGACCGAGCGCACCACGATCTCCTCGATACCCACCTTGGAGAGCTTCTCCACCATCTCCAGGTCTATCTCCTCGTTCTTGGAGATCAGCACCTCTTTGGTCTTGGGGTGGGAGACCCTCTTCAAGGTTACCCGGGCCGCCAGAGAGGTGTTTAGTTCACCCTGGGGCGTGAGCACTTTGACCGGGATGCCCTTGTCCGTGCCACAGTCATGGTCCCTTACTATTACCTCCTGGGAGACGTCCACCAGGCGACGGGTCAGGTATCCTGAGTCCGCCGTCCTGAGCGCGGTGTCCGCCAGTCCCTTCCTGGCCCCATGCGTGGAGATGAAATATTCCAGTACGGTGAGCCCCTCCCGGAAATTGGACTTGATGGGGCGGTCGATGATCTCGCCCTTGGGATTGGCCACCAGGCCGCGCATTCCAGCCAGCTGACGTATCTGCTTGATATTGCCACGAGCCCCGGAGTTGGCCATGAGGAAGATGGGGTTGAAGGTATCGAAGCTCCGCTCCATAGCCTCGGTGACCTCGTCGGTAGCTTCCGTCCATAACTCCACAACCCTCTGATGGCGTTCATCGTCAGTGATCAGGCCGCGCTTGTAGTTCTCCTCGATCCTCTCGACTTCCGCTTCCGGCGCCTCCAGGATCTGCTCCTTGTCCGGCGGTACGGTGATGTCCTGCACGGAGATGGTGATGCCGGCGCGTGTCGCGAAATGAAAGCCCACGCGCTTGATATTGTCCAGGATCTCCGAGGTCTTCACCGTATCGTAGCGACTGGCTATGTCGGTCACGATATGCTGCAGGTTACTCTTGTTGATAGGGTCGTTGACGTAGGCATAATCGTCGGGCAGGGCGGTATTGAAGATCACCCTCCCCACCGAGGTCTCGTACAGCTTCGCGGCACGGCCCTTCTTGCGTATGCGCACCTTGACGGGGGCGTGCAGCTCCACCTCTTTGAACTCGTAGGCCATGATGGCTTCATCCGGTGAGGAGAAGACCTTCATCTTCATGGCCGCCGGCTCCTTCCCCTTGTCGATGGCCTCGTTATTCGCCTTGTTGAAGCGTTTGAAATCTACCTTGTCGCCCGGCTTGAAATTCGTATCTCCAGGATCCTCTATCTCAACCTTGTCGGGGAACCTGAACTCCGTCAGGTAACTGGCGCCCAGCACCATGTCCTGGGTGGGAGTGGTGATGGGGCGCCCGTGCGCCGGCGAGAGGATGTTGTGCGCGGAGAGCATGAGGATGCGCGACTCCGCCTGCGCCTCCGAGGAGAGCGGTAGATGCACGGCCATCTGGTCTCCGTCGAAGTCGGCGTTGAAGGCGGTGCACACCAGGGGATGGATCTGGATGGCCTTGCCCTCCACCAGCACCGGCTCGAAGGCCTGGATGCCCAGGCGGTGCAGGGTGGGTGCGCGGTTAAGCAGCACCGGGTGCTCCTGGATCACCTCGTCCAGCACGTCCCACACCTCGGGGCGCTGTCTCTCCACCATCCTCTTGGCGCTCTTGATGTTCTGGGCGTATTCCTTGTCCACCAGCAGCTTCATCACGAAAGGCTTGAAGAGTTCCAGGGCCATCTGCTTGGGCAGTCCGCACTGGTGCAGCTTGAGGTTCGGTCCCACCACGATCACCGAGCGCCCTGAGTAGTCCACCCTCTTACCCAGCAGGTTCTGGCGGAAGCGCCCCTGCTTCCCCTTGAGCATGTCGGAGAGGGATTTAAGCGGACGGTTTCCCGGGCCGGTCACCGCGCGTCCCCTCCGGCCGTTGTCGAAGAGTGCATCCACCGCTTCCTGCAGCATGCGCTTCTCGTTGTTCACGATTATCTCGGGTGCGCCCAGGTCCAGGAGCCGCTTCAAGCGGTTGTTGCGGTTGATGACCCGGCGGTAAAGGTCGTTCAGGTCGGAGGTGGCGAAGCGCCCGCCATCCAGCTGCACCATGGGACGCAGGTCGGGAGGGATGACCGGGATGCAGCCCAAAATCATGGCCGTGGGGTCGTTGTCGGTATTGAGAAAGGCAGACACGACCTTGAGGCGCTTGGTTGCGCGCTGCCTCTTCTGGCCTTTAGAGCTGCGGATGACCTCGCGGAGCTCAGCGCCCTCGTCTTCCAGCTCGACGTCGGCGAGCATCTGGCGCATGGCCTCGGCGCCCATGCCGCCACGGAAATAATCACCGTAGCGCTCGCGCATCTCGCGGAAGAGCATCTCGTCCGAGACGAGTTGCCGGTATTCCAGGGCTTTGAATTCCTCGAATACCCGGCGCAGCTCCTCTATCCTGCGCTTGGATTTTTCCTCAAGAGATTTTATCTCCTTCTCCACCTGCTGCGGCTTGAGCTTGGGCGGGGTTTCCTCGTCTTCCTCGTCCTCGGTCTCGCCTTTCTCCTCTGCCTCTTTTTCCTCTTTTTCCTCAGTTTCCTCCTCCGCGAGACCACGCAGTTCCTCGACTCTCTCCCTCGTCGTCTCCTCGATCTCGGCAACCTCTTCGTTGAGCTCTTCCTCGAGCAGGGGGAGGTCCTTCTGCCGCTTCTCCTCATCCAGGAAGGTAACGATATACGAGGCGAAATAGAGAATCTTCTCGAGGTCCTTGGGCGCGATGTCCAGCAGATAACCCATGCGCGAAGGTACGCCCTTGAAATACCAGATGTGGGCTACGGGGGCGGCGAGCTCGATGTGGCCCATCCTCTCCCGGCGCACCCGGGCGCGGGTCACCTCCACGCCGCAGCGTTCGCAGATGATTCCCTTGAAACGCACCCTCTTGTACTTGCCGCAATAGCACTCCCAATCCCGGGTCGGGCCGAAGATCTTCTCGCAGAAGAGGCCGTCCTTCTCCGGCTTGAGGGTGCGGTAGTTGATGGTCTCCGGTTTCTTCACCTCTCCGTGCGACCAGGACCTTATCTGGTCGGGAGTGGCCAGACCGATCTTCAGCTTGTCGAAGTCATTGACGTCCAACAAGGGACAAACCTCCTTACATGATCATCACAACACTGTCGCCCGCGGCATGCTCTCCGCACCCTCAGAACTCCTCCGTCCTCCCTTCCTCCATCTCCTCGCTGCTGCGGGTGGAGAGGAGGGCGGCCGAAGCGCTCCTCAAGTCGATCCCCAGGTCCTCGGCGGTGCGCATGAGATCCTCGTCCGTCTCCCGGATCTCGATCTCCTCGCCCGCCTCCGAAAGCACTTCTACGTTGAGGCAGAGGGCTTGCATCTCCTTGACCAGGACCTTGAACGACTCGGGGATGCCCGGCTCGGGGATGTTCTCGCCCTTGACTATGGCCTCGTAGACCTTGACCCTGCCCATGACGTCGTCGGATTTCACGGTGAGCAGTTCCTGCAGCGTATAAGCGGAACCGTAAGCCTCCAGCGCCCATACCTCCATCTCTCCGAACCTCTGGCCACCGAACTGGGCCTTGCCTCCCAGCGGCTGCTGGGTGACCAGGGAGTAGGGGCCGGTTGAACGGGCGTGGATCTTGTCATCCACCAGGTGGAGGAGTTTCATCACATATATATAGCCTACGGTTATAGGCTGATCGAAGGGTTCGCCGGAGATGCCGTCGTAGAGTATGGTCTTTCCCGATTCCGGCAGCTCCGCCTCCCTGAGTGCATCCTCTATCTCGTACTCGCGTGCTCCGTCGAAGACGGGAGTGGCGATGTATATCGATCCCTCGGTCTTGTTCTTGCCCTTCTTGGGCCAGCCCTCGAATGCCGCCCAGCCCAAATGGGTTTCCAGGATCTGTCCGATGTTCATGCGCGAGGGCACGCCCAGGGGATTGAGCACCAGGTCCACCGGGATACCGTCCTCCATGAAGGGCATGTCCTCCACGGGAAGGATCTTGGAGATGACCCCCTTGTTGCCGTGGCGGCCGGCGAGCTTGTCCCCGTCGGATATCTTGCGCACCTGGGCCACGTATACGCGCACCATCTGGTTCACGCCCGGCGGCAGCTCGTCTCCCGCATCGCGCGAGAATACCTTGACGTCGATGACCTTCCCCGACTCCCCGTGGGGGACTTTCAGGGAGGTGTTGCGCACCTCGCGTGCTTTCTCGCCGAAGATAGCCCGCAGCAGCCTCTCCTCTGCGGTAAGTTCGGTCTCGCCCTTGGGCGTCACCTTGCCCACCAGGATATCGCCGGGGGTCACCTCCGCCCCCACGCGGATAATACCCATCTCGTCCAGGTCCTTGAGCATCTCCTCGCTGACGTTGGGGATGTCGCGGGTGACCTCCTCCGGGCCCAGCTTGGTATCGCGCGCATCCACCTCGTGCTCCTCTATGTGTACGGAGGAGAGCAGGTCGTCGTAGACCATGCGCTCCGAGACGATGATGGCATCCTCGTAGTTATAGCCTTCCCAGGGCATGAAGGCCACCAGGAGGTTCTTGCCCAGGGCTATCTCCCCCTGGTCGGTACAGGGGCCGTCGGCGATGATCTCGCCCTCCTTGACCTTCTGCCCTTCGTCCACGATGGGCTTCTGGTTCACGCAGGTGCCCTGGTTGGAGCGGCGGAACTTGGCCACCCCGTATACGTCGATATCGCCATTGCGGCGTTTGACCTCTATGCGGTTGGCGTCCACGTAGGCCACCGTACCGTCGGCATGGGCGATGATGACATCGCCGGTATCCTTGGCCGCCCGGTATTCCATGCCCGTGCCGATAAGCGGCGCCTCCGAACGCAACAAGGGCACCGCCTGGCGCTGCATGTTGGAGCCCATGAGGGCGCGGTTGGCGTCATCGTGCTCCAGGAAGGGGATAAGGGCCGTGGCTACGGACACGATCTGGCGCGGGGACACGTCCATGTAGTCTACGTCCTCGGGATGGGCAGCCACCACGTTCCCTCCCTTGGTGCGGCAGAGGATGGTGGGATTCTCAAAACGTCCGCGCTTGTCCACGGGGGCATTGGCCTGGGCGATAACGTATCTCTCCTCTTCATCGGCGGTGAGATAGACGATCTCCTCGGTCACCCTGCCCCTGGTCACCTTGCGGTAGGGGGTCTCGATGAAGCCGAACTCGTTCACCCGCGCATAGGTGGCGAGGGATCCGATGAGCCCGATGTTCGGGCCTTCCGGGGTCTCTATGGGGCACATGCGCCCGTAGTGCGAGGGGTGCACGTCGCGCACCTCGAAGCCCGCCCTCTCTCGTGAAAGACCTCCCGGCCCCAGGGCGGAGAGGCGGCGTTTATGGGTGAGCCCGGCAAGGGGGTTGGTCTGGTCCATGAACTGTGAGAGCTGGGATGAACCGAAGAACTCCTTGATTGAGGCCACCACGGGGCGGATATTGATGAGGTTCTGGGGGGTGATGGCCTCCACGTCCTGGGTGGTCATGCGTTCCCTCACCACCCTCTCCATGCGGGCCAGCCCGATACGTACCTGGTTCTGGATGAGCTCGCCAACCGAGCGCACCCTGCGGTTGCCGAAGTGGTCGATGTCATCGACTTCCTCGATTTCGCTCTCGATGATGTTGAGCAGGTAGCGGATGGTCTGCAGCACATCGTCGAATGTGAGCGTGGTGATGGACAGATCGACGTCCAATCCCAGCTTCTTGTTGAGCTTGTAACGGCCCACGCGGGCCAGGTCGTATCTCTTGCGGTTGAAGAAGAGGTTCTCCAGCAGCGTGTTGGCGGATTCGGCGGTGGGGGGCTCCCCGGGACGCAGCTTGCGGTAGATATCCACCAGGGCCTCATCCCTGCTGCCCGTATGGTCCTTTTCCAGGGTGGTCGCGATCAGGGGGGATTCCTCGAAGAAGGAGAGGATCTGCTCGTCCTCCTCGTATCCCAGGGCGCGCAGGAGCACGGTCACCGGCTGCTTCCTCTTGCGGTCTATCCTCACCCCGATGACGTCGCGCTTGTCCGTCTCGAATTCGAGCCAGGCGCCACGCGAGGGGATGATCTTGGCGTAGTAGAGCTCCTTATCAGATGCCTTGTCCAACTCCTTGTCGAAATAGACTCCCGGTGAACGCACCAGTTGCGATACGACCACCCTCTCGGTGCCGTTGATGATGAAGGTCCCCTTGTCGGTCATGAGGGGAAAATCCCCCATGAATACCACCTGTTCCTTGATCTCGCCCGTATCCTTGTTGATGAAGCGCACGGTGACGAACAGCGGGGATGAATAGGTCATGTCCTTTTCTTTACACTCGTCCACGTCGTACTTGGGCTCCTGGAACTGGTGGTCTCCGAACTCCACCGCGAGATTTCCCGTGAAGTCCTCAATGGGCGAGATATCCTCGAATACCTCGCGCAAGCCCTCGGTGCGGAACCACTCGTACGATTTCCTCTGGATGTCGATGAGATTGGGCACTTCAAGGATCTCGGGTATCTTGGCGAAGTTCCTTCTTACGCGGCTGCCTTGGGTTTCATTCACCGCAGTCCTCACTCCTTTTCCCTCGCAAAGAGCAAAAAAATCCCTCTAATACACGCAAAACACTATATTATGATAATCAGGGTATACATGTCAATTTCCAGGCAGGAGAAAAGAAGGCGCCGCGTTCCCGATGAACACGAGAATTGCCGCTTCTTGTGTCATGTGCAGGTTAACACCACGCCCGTCATCGCGCAAGTAGGGTAGGGGGTTTGCTTCCGATTGTACACCTGCCAGGCCCGGCTGCGCCGGGACTGGCGACAGGCACCGTCGCTACTCAGGATTTACCTATCGAAGCCCTATACTCAAACGGGCTTGCTTCGTCGCGGATTCCTCGCAATACGCCTCGTCTAAGACGACTCGGCTAGCTTACGCGATGCGGTTCTCGACCGCTCGTACACGTGCCAGGCCTGGACAATCGGAATTGTCCAGGCGCTGGGACACCGTCGCGCCGAAGACGGCGCTG
>QZKE01000067.1 GCA_003598015.1 Actinomycetota bacterium
TCCCGATTGAATACCACGCCGCGCAGCAGCAGTCCGAGGGAGCGATAAACCGTATTGCGAGGGGGCGGAGCCCCCGCGGCAATCCCGATTGAATACCACCTCCCATAACCCCATCTCCTCCTCCCCGCGCGCTGTTGCTAGGGGGAGAACATTAATATACAATGTGTTCGGCCCCCGGGCCGCAAGAGGCACCGTACGGCCATTCGCAGCAGGAAACGATTTTTCATAGGAGCAGGGACTGCAGCAAGAGAACGGCGAAGCAGGCGTGCTCCGCCGTTTTTTCTCGAGGGAGCATCCGGCCGGCAAGCCCCGGCATCTGCGTGACCCGGGAACCCGGCGCCACAGCCGCATTGCGATCCCTTCCTGCGGAGAATTACCAGAGGCAGCAACGGCATGGACAGGAGGAGGTAACGCGGATGAACAAATGGGAAGAGGAATACAAGAGAAAGCTCACCTCGCCGGAGGCGGTAGCGAAGACCATCGTTGACGGAGACAAACTCTTCTGCGGGAGCGGCTCGAGCGCGCCGACGGGTATCCTCGACGCGCTGTTCGATCGGGCCGATGAACTGAATGACGTCGTCTTCGGTGGCCTGATCATGCTGGCTCCCACCTACAAGATCCTCTCCAAGGAAATGCGCCGCCACATAAGGTTCGACAATCTCTTCGCTACCCCCCTGGACCGGCAGGCGCTGCACGACGGGATCTGCGAACATATCCCCTTCCATTTCTCCGATCTTCCGCGCCTCGCCTCGGAGTACGCGGATTACCGGACGGTTATAACCCAGGTGGGACCCATGGACCGGCACGGCTACATGTCCGCGGGCGTATCCGGGAACTTCCTGGATGTATTGCATGAACTCGACCGGCTGGTCGTCGAGGTGAACGAGAACCAGCCCACCGTGCACGGTCGCAACTTCTACCATATCTCGCAGGTGGATGCGGCGGTCGAACACCATACCCCCCTCCTGGATCTACCACCCGAGCCCATCACCGATACCGACAGGGCCATCGCCGAGAACATCGTGAAATACATCGACGACGGAGACACCATCCAGCTGGGTATCGGAGCCGTGCCCAACGCCATCGGCGAGTGCCTGCTGGAGAAAAAGCACCTGGGCTGCTACACCGAGATGATCCCCGACGCCATCATGAAGCTCTTCGAGGCGGGAGCGCTGGATAATACGAAGAAGACCTGGTATCCGTACCAGTTCAACGCCTTTTTCGCAGGCGGATCCAACGAGCTCTACAGGTGGCTGGACGGCAACCCCATGGTCTTCTTCTCGCCCATCTCCTACAACAACGATTCCAACAACGTGGCCAAGAACGACAACATGGTGGCTATCAACGCCACCCTGGAGATCGACATCACCGGGCAGTGCTGCTCGGAGGCCATCGGCCCCTACCAGTACAGCGCCACCGGCGGGCAGGTGGACTTCACGCGCGGCGCTTATATGGCCAGCGGGGGCAGGGCATTCATCGCCACCCACTCCACCACTTTCGACAAGAGCGCCGGCGAGACGGTCTCCAAGATCGTCCCGCAACTGAAGCCGGGGGCCACGGTGACCCTCACCCGCACCGACGTGATGTACGTGGCCACCGAGTACGGCGTGGTCAACCTCAAGGGCAAGACGTTGCGGGAGCGGGCCCAGGCTCTCATCTCCATCGCCCATCCCGACTTCCGGGACGAGTTGATACGCTATGCCAAGGATATAAAGTATTTCGTACTGCCCGAACACGAAAAGCTCGGCTGACATCCGCCAGGAGAGTTGAAGGCGGGGCCCGGAACAGGGCCCCGCTTTTTCCTGTCCAATATCATGTCGCCCTTCTAAAAAATGGCGGTAGCATACAAGGGAAGCGGATGGTCATACGGATCCATGGTGAGGGAGGTGAGATCCTTGAGTAAACACCGCAGGTGGATCTCCGTTATCCTGGTGGCTCTACTGCTTGCCGCGGCCGCAGGCCTCCTCGTCATCTCCGGAGGGTGCGAGAAGAATACCTGACTGCTGCGGAAAGGGCCAGTTGAGGCCGCTCAGTTAGTCTTAAGTCTGAAGTCTGAAGTCTGAAGTTTGCCGCGAAGAGTGGAGCGACGTGGCAATGGTCCAGGTCGTTGCGAGGAGCCGCAGGCGACGCGGCAATCTACTCCGTAGGTTGACCGTGGTCCGAGTGAGATCGCTTCGCTTACGGTCGCAATAACGTTACTTCGGCGCTATTCCCATCATTGCGAGGAGCACAGCGACCTCTCGTTGTCGTCAGCGTCCCAGTAGAATTCGGCCTTGCACCCCCCACCCCCACGAGCTTGCGCTCGACCTATCTCTTCCTGGTTTTCTTGCCTGTGGACTTCTTCCGGGGCTGCTGTTTCCCGGGGGGCCGTTTCTTTGCCGCCGGTTGTGCGGCGCCCTGCTTCTTGGGCTTGGCCTTTTTCTTCTTCTTCTCTTCCTCCAGGATATGGTAGTAGAAGCGGTTGAAAGCCGCCGCGAGGAAAGCGGTCCTTCCGCCCTCGAGCAGAACCACGAAGAGCAGCAGGACGGGTGTGATCGACCTGCCCAGGGAGAGGTTTCCCTCCAGGATCGCCGCGCCGAGGTAGAATGTAGCGGTTATGAACTCCGGGATGATCAGGAGTATCAAGGCATCGCGGTACCTCTCCTTGACCAGGCGATAGCTGGCCCGGAATACCTCCTCGACCCTCCTCCCCCCTTCCAGGGCGAGCATCTGGGGGACGAGAACGATGAACACGATGACCAGGTCGGCCACGATGAAGTTGAGATAGAAATAGACGTAGTAGAGGACGCGCAAGCTTGACTCGGTGGTCTCGCCACTGACGAGGAAGCTCATGACCATGCTCAGGACGATCTGTGCCGCCATGAGGGCGAAGACCCGGATCAGGCCGGCGACCAGGCCGGCCCAGAGCGAGGGAAGGGACCACCCTTTCATGCGCTCATATGCACCCGCATAGGACTTCCTGCCCTTCCCTCTTGTCTCGTCGTCGAAATAGTAGACGGCCATGCACCAGAAGAGAAAGAAGAGAGCGAAACAGATGGCGTATCCGGCCAGCTGGAGGACCATGTACGTGGTCTGGGAAAAGGCCGACATGCCGAAAAGACTGGGGAGGAAGAAATTCACCAGGAAGACGAGGGGTATAGAGGAAGCGGCCAGGATCAGCCACATGAGCGGACGCTTCCTGATATCGTTCCAGGCGTCTACGGCGATGCCGCGGACCAGGCTGCGCTCCTTGGAAGGCAACTCTCCTCCTCCATTTTCCGTCATCTGTACACGCTACTCCAAGATAAGCAGCCGGATTTGTCCCGTCAACCGCCGCGTCTCCGGGTGCCGGTGCCGGCTGCCAGGGGGTATAATATTCGGGATGCACATGCAAACCCCGGGTCGGAGGAGGTGGCTGAGAAGATGAACGAGGTCGGTGGAGAGAACCAGGCACAGCGTATCGGCATGATCGCCGGCGTCCTGTTGACCCTTCTCGTCCTGCGCCGTTTGAGAAAGCGCCGCAAGCAGAAGAAGCTTCTCAAGGCGCGTGCCAAGGCGAAGGCTCATCAGGTCGAAAAGCGCTTGCAGGAGGAAAAAGCCAAGGAAAAGGCCTCCAAGAAAAGCGGTAAGAAGGGGAAGAAGAGCAAGAAAGACCGCTCCATCCTCGAGCAGCTCGTACGCTTCACCATCCTCGCGGTCCTGAAGAAGATCATCTCGCAGCAGATAGAGCAGGCAGGAAGCGATCTAGGAGCAAGCAAGCTGGGGAAGAAGGTTGTAGAGGCCGCAGAGGCTTGAGATAGGGTGGGAATCGCCTACTATCGGAAGGTTCACGTGCCAGGTTAGAAGCATGGCCCGCGTTGCGAAGACCGCACGATCGCTTCCGCGATGCTGTCGAGCGTGAGTGCATGGATGATTCAGGCCTTGAAACCGGTGGGGGGTTTCTCTGCCTTCTCGGCCGTCTCCAGGATCAGGCGGTAAGCGCGTTCGAACAGCTCGAAGTAGGCATTGGCGGTGCGGTATTTGGCGCGTTCCTCATCGCTGGTGAACTCCAGGTACTTGCCCACCAGGTCCAGAGCTACCTCGGCCTGGTTCTTGAAAAGAAAGCCGTTGGGCATGGTATCCTCCTCTCCCCCTTCCCGCACTTCTCCCGGGAAGGTTTCGCCTGTAGCATCCCCGCAGGCTGGATTATAATGATTTCGTCGCCGAGGGGGAAGCAAGGAAGGTCGCTATTTTGGATATATCCCTGGTCACAATGGTCTTTTTCTCCGCCCTGGGAGTGCTCGCGGCACTGTATGCACTGCATTTCCGCCGCCGCGCCCTGGCCATGGGGCCGGAGAGGCTGCTCGCCGCCCTCTCTCGCACCGTCACCGGGGACGAGGAAGAGCAGGCCGGCGAGGAAGCGCTGCGGCAGGGGATCTCGGACCTGGAGGCAAGACTGAGGAGGGCCTTCCGCATCATCGCCGCATCCTTCGTCGCCATCCTCGCGGCGTGCCTGGTGCTCATCGCCACATCCATACTTCCGGAGCTCGGCCTGGCGCTCTCGGGGGTATGCGTCTTCCTGGCCTCGCTCCTGGTCGCCGTCGTGCTGCTGCGCGATATCCCCAGAACCATATCCAGGCAACTGGACGGATCGGGGCCCGGAGACTGAAGGAAACGGGAACACTCCTATCCCGGACGAGCAATAAAGGGATGCGCCTGCCTTGTGAGGTATATTTATTTGTGGCTTTGCCCGTAGAAGATCAGGTGAAAGACCAAGGAGGTAGTATCTATGCGGAGGAAGGGCCTTGCTAGGTTCCTCGTGGCCTGCCTGCCGTGGCTTGTCCTGCCGGTCCTCGCCTACCTGGATCTCGCCATGTGGGGGGCCGTGGCCGGCCTGGCGATAATCCTGGCCATGTTCTTCCTCCTGCCCTCCGGCAGGAAGTGGGGCATCCTGCAGGCCTTCTCCCTCCTCTTCTTCGTCGTGGCCTGCGCCGCCATCTTCGTCCTGGGAGACGAGATAGATACACGCATCCCCAATCTCCTGGCGGGCGGCTTCGCCTGCCTGACCATCATGGCCGGGTACGGAGCCCTGGAGGGCATCTTCTTTCCCGCGCACTACATCTACCTCGATTACCCGGAGAGCATGCGGGAAAGTCCTATCCTGAGGCAGACCCTGTGGGTCCTGACCCTGGCATGGGATGCCATCTTCCTGGCAGGTCTAGCGACGAACATCGTGAGCATGCTGGCATTGCGCGGGGACACCTCGACCTCCACCGCCACCATAACCTCCGCGGCCCTCTTCGCCACGGGCATGGCAGTGACGCCATTCATCGTCATTCTCCTGCCGCGGCGCATGGAGGCCGGGCTGGTGGAGAAGGGACCCCTTGCCATTAAATGGGTCCCTCCCGTCCTGGAGCCGGGCCGCACGCTGCGCAAGAACGAATACGATGCCATCGTGGTCGGCTCGGGCATAGGAGGGTTGGCATGCGCCTCGCTCCTGTCCCACACGGGCATGAAGATCATGGTGGCGGAGAAAGCCCGCCTGGTGGGCGGATATTGCCAGACCTACGATTGGGAGGGATTCCCCTTGAACTCCGGGCCCACCGTGCTCACGGGCGGGGGGGAAGGCGGTACCATCAATGCCCTCATCCGGCGACTGGGTCTCGAGAAGGAGATACCCATGCGGCGTCTGCAATGGGGGTTGGCGGACGGAAAAATGGCCCTGCGCCTCGGGCAGGGCATGGACCGGGACCTGGACAAACTGGAGGACAAGTTCCCGCCATCCCAGGTCGGCCTGGGGCGGCTCTTCGGGGACCTGCGCCGCTTCCGGGGAGAGTTCAGGGACCGTCCCGATAACCTTACGTCTCCTCTTCCATCGAGCCTGGAGGAGTACCACGAACAGTTCGTGCGCCACCCCGTCTCCGCCCTGTGGCAGAACCTCAGCTTCCAGTCGATGCTCGAAGAATACCTGCCGGAAGAAAAGCTCTCCTCCCTGTTCCTCAAGATCTCTTCTCTCCTGGGCGGAGACACGCGCCGCTTCCCCGCGTACGAGGGCGCCCGCCTGCTCGCTTCCCTTTTCATGGACGGTATCTATTACCCGCAGAAACACCTGTCACATCTCAGCCAGAAACTCGCCAGCGCGGTCCAGGATGCGGGGGGCGACGTGATCACGTCATGCGGGGCCGAGGAAGTACTCATCCAGGGCGAAGGCACCAGGGGGCGACCCATCGGAGTGCGCCTCGCCGACGGTTCTCAAGTCCGTTCCAACGTAGTTATCCTGGACGTCGACCCGCGCCGGGCTCTTACCGGCTTGATCCAGCCCTCATCGCTGGGTCTCGAGTTCATCAGGGAAATGGAGAAGCTCAAGCCCTCCGGGTCCGCCTTCGTCCTGCACCTGGTGTTCCAGGAGGATCTGCGCATCCCCGAGAGGGTATTCCTCTTCCCGCCCAAGGCACGCCGGGTGCGCACCGGGGACACCTATCTCGAGGTGGACTCGATCATCCTCACCAAGGAAGCGTGCACCGAAGCCGGCAAGCCGGGCTGCGTGCTGCTGGCCAGGATAAACGTCCCAAGTCATTGCTATCATGTTTTCGAAGATCCGGCACAGAGCGCGGAAATGGGAGCGGAGCTCACATCATTGGTGAAGGAGGAGATAGCCTCCATACTGCCGGCGGTCAAGAAAGCGGTCAAGGAATTCGTCACCCTTCCCCCCCACTTCACGCGCTTGACCTCCAACGGCCTGGGCGCGGCCTTCGGTTTCGCTCCCCTGCTCGAACAATGGTATTACCGGCGTCCCGGTCCCCGCCTGCTTCTACCCAACCTCTACCTGGTAGGTGCATGGAGCAGGTTCGGCGGAGGTGTGGAGGGTGCGGCCTTGAGCGGAGTGATAACCGCGCGCGAGTTGTGCGGCGAGAAGCCCTACGGCGGAGCCAGGGGAACCGCCACGACGGGTAAGCCCGAAGCGCCGTCCTCCAGCCGTGACGACAGGCCCTCGCCTTCCGGAGAGGACAAGCGCTCGCTGCTGCGCGGGCGGAGAAAGAAAGCGGGAAAGAAAGCGGGCGATGGAGAAGATGCATGAGAAACCGGCGGCGAAGAGCGTGGAGAAACGCTTTACCGTAGCGCAGCTGTCCGACCTCCATTGCGGGGACCTTCGCTTCGACCAGAAACTGATGACCAACTGCATCGAAATCATCAACGGTGAGGACCCGGACCTGACGGTCTTCGCGGGCGACCTGTCCGTCGACGGTTACCGGGAGCAGTTCGAGGAGGCAAAAGGCTACATAGACCTGATATCCTGCCCGAACAAGATGGTCATCGCCGGCAATCACGATTGCCGTAACGTAGGCTATCTGCACTTCGAGGAGCTCTTCGGGCCCCGGTCATCAACCATACAGTTCACCCACAAAGGTAGTTGCGGCAAAGATCTGAGCGAGCAGGTGAAGGTCATCGCCGTGGACTCGAACAAGCCCGATGTCAACGACGGGGAAGTGGGGCGGCACAACTACCGTTTTATCGAAAGCGAGTTCGTGGGGGATGCCACTTTCAAGATCTTCATCCTCCACCATCACCTCGTACACGTGCCCGGAACCGGCAGGGAGCGGAACATAGTCTGGGACGCCGGTGACGTGCTGCAGGTATTGAGGGATACGCACGTGGACATCGTGCTCAGCGGGCACAAACACGTCCCCTACGTGTGGCCGCTGGCACGCATGTACCTCATCACCTCGGGGACCGTATCCACCTGGCGCACACGCGGGCGCACGCTGCCATCGTTCAACCTCATCCACATCGAGGGAGAGGAGATAACCGTTCACGTGATCTCATCCGCGGACGGTTCCCGGCAGAGCGAAACCTACCCGCGCTGGTGGTGTCACGAGAGGTTTTCCTCCTACCCGCGCTAGCGGTGCCGCGCGTGTTCAGTCCGCGCCCAGTATGCCCTGTATCTTTTCCAGAAGGTCGCTGAAGACGTATGGCTTGGTGATATAATCGGCCGCCTGCAGGTCCTTCCCGAGCTCCATGTCCTCCGGCCGGTTCTTGACCGTGGAGATGATCACCGGGGTGGCTTGTGTCTCCGGGTCGGATTTCAGCTCCTCCATGATCTCCCAGCCGCTCTTGCCCGGCATGAGAATATCCAGGACGATCAGATCCGGCTTTGTCCGCAGGCATGTCTCCACGGCTTTTGCGCTCTCCACGCAGCCCAGGACCTCGTATTCTTCCTTCTCCAGCTTGCGCTGCAGCATCTCGACGATGGCCTGGTTATCGTCGACGATCAGTATCTTGCCCTTCATATCACCCACCTGCCGCACCGAAACCCCGTCGCAAATAGCTGGCGTGTTCTCCCGACACGGTACATTATATCAGGCCAAGCACCCCGAAGCCCGGCCTGACCATCCGGTCCTCGTAACGTTTGTCCCCCGGCGATGTTGTATTATGGGGCGGATGTGGGTATAAGTAAATATCTGACCCAAGCAACGCTCATGCTATGGCAAAAAGAAGGGATTTGTAGTGAAGGTTACTCTGATCGAACCCAAGGCTCCGGGAGTCCATGTCTACGCGAAGTTCAAGCTGCCCCGCCTGGGGCTCCCCCTGCTGGGAGCCATGCTGGAACGCGAACTGGGGATCAGGCCGACGATATTCTTCCAGGAACTCGGGGGAATAGACTGGAACGAGGTGGCCGAATCGGACCTGGTGGGCATATCGACCATCACCACCACCGCGCTCGAGGCCTTTTCCATCCTCGAACGCGTAAAACAACGCGACGATATCCCCGTGATCATGGGCGGGCCGCACGTCACCTTCCTTCCGGAAGAAGCGCTGGAGAGGGGTGCCGATTTCGTCATGCGCGGAGAGGGCGAATTCGCCCTGATCGAGTTGGTCAAGAGGCTGCGTGCAGGGGACGACGACTTCCAGTCCATCCCCGGACTCTCCTATCGCAGCGGGAACGAATTCATTCACAATCCCACCATGCGGCAGATCGAGCACCTGGACGACCTGCCCTGGCCGGACCTCACCTTGATTAGAAACCACGAGAAGATCCGCACCATCCCGGTTATGACCAGCCGGGGCTGTCCTTATAACTGCAAGTTCTGCTCGGTCACCAAGATGTTCGGGAGGCGCTACCGTTTCCGCGATACCGCCGACGTCCTCGACGAGCTGGAGATGCTGCACAAACGCAACCGCCGCGCCAGTTTTTTCTTCTACGACGACAACTTCACCGCCAAGCCGAAGAGGACCAAGGAGCTGCTGCAGGGCATGATCGACAGGGGATTGAAAGTAAATTGGACGGCGCAGGCGCGGGTGGACGTGGTCAAGGACGAGGAGATGCTCGACCTCATGCGCGCCAGCGGGTGCACTTTCCTCTATCTGGGGCTGGAATCCATAAACCCCTTGACCCTGGAGAGTTACCGCAAGGAGCAGACGGTCCAGGATATCTCCGAGGCGGTAACCATCCTGCACAAGTACAAGATCAGGGTGCACGGCATGTTCGTCCTGGGCTCGGATGATGACGACTTGAAGACCATCAAAGAGACGGTGCGTTTCGCGCGGGGCCTGAAGATAGACACGGTGCAGTTCCTGGTCCTCACGCCTTTCCCCGGTACCGAGACCTACGACGAGCTGTCCGGGCAGGGCCGTATCCTGGTCGAGGACTGGTCGAAGTACAGCGGCCATCACGTGGTTTTCGAGCCCCTCAAGATGACCCCCTACCAGCTCCAGAAGGAGGGATGTATCCGCTCCATGCGCCGCTTCTATTCGCTGTGGCAGTGCTGGAAGCTGGGACTGCGTTTCCGCTGGTGGGACTTCGCCATCTACGCCTATGCCCACCATGGCGTCCACCGTTTCCGTTCCCGCAACAAGGAATTCCTCAAGGACCTCAAGCAGAAGTGGGGGCGGGTGCGGGCAAAAACGCCTTTCGTTCCCCTGGGCGGCCTCGATAGCGACAGGTGAACCCCTCTGAACACGATTTTACGCACATACGGGCAGGTCCTGCCCTTAATATCCTGCTTTCCGGGGGAGGAAGCTTCTGGATTATCTGGAACTTTATATATAGGATTGTAGTTGTCCGGCCGATGGATAAGAGAGCAAAGGCCGGGACAGGCCCGCATTGCGGGGGTTGGAATCGCCGTTTTGAGGTGCTGAATTGGAGCTCAAAGTAGGTTGTTGCGGTTTCCCCCAGGCACGGCAGATTTACTATCGAACGCTTCCCCTGGTGGAGATCCAGAAGACGTTTTACCAGCTACCCAGGGTCAAGACATCCCACAAATGGCGGCAGGAGTCCCCCGCGTATTTCGAGTTCACCCTTAAAGCATGGCAGCTCATAACCCACCGGCCCTCCAGCCCTACTTACCGGCGGCTGTCGCATCCCATCCCGGACGAGCTGCGCGAGGCCTACGGTTCTTTCAAGCCCACGCCGGAGGTCTTCAAGGCCTGGAAGGACACCCTGGATGTAGCCAGGGCGCTGGATGCGGAGATAATCGTTTTCGAGACCCCGGCGAGCTTCGGCCCGGGGCCCAAGAACATATCCCATATGCGCGAGTTCTTCTCCACCATAGACAGGGACAGCCTGCAGATGGCCTGGGAGCCGAGGGGGCAATGGGATCCGGATGAGGCGGGAAAGATCTGCCGAGAACTCGATCTGCTGCACGTCGTCGACCCCTACCAGGGCCGCGAGAAGGCCGGTTCGATCATCTACTGGCGCCTGCACGGTATCGGCAGCTATCGCCACCAGTATTCCGACCAGGAACTGGGAAAACTTGTGACCATCCTGCGCAAGAGCAAAAAAAAGAGGGCCTACGTACTCTTCAACAACGTCTTCATGTGGGATGATGCCCAGCGTTTCCTCGAGATATGGGAGAAACGCAAAGGGGCTTGATTCTCGGGGGTCAGCCCTCCATTCTTCACATAATCGGGAAGCGTCCTCTTAAGACCACAAGAGCTCAGGATTATTCTCGGGGGTCAGCCCTCCATTCT
>QZKE01000019.1 GCA_003598015.1 Actinomycetota bacterium
ATGATCATGGAGGAGGTCCTGGGGGCGATCGAGGATGTGATCTCCGAATACATCACCCAGGAAAAGCTCTCCAACATATCCGTACTCCAGGCCGAGTACCAGCCGCTATTCCGGAACGGTGGTTGGGTCGACGAGGCCTACGGCGACAACTACTACAAGGACGTGGGATGGGCCGCTAACCTGAACACCTCCGTCAGCGGTTCTTCGGGAAGCAGGTTTGCCTACCTCAACACATCTACGCAAGGGATCGACATCGGCGAGCAACCCCCGCTGATGTTCGTGAACCTCAGGGTCATGGTGAAGAAGAGACCGGGCGCCGATCCCAATACGCCATTCGGGTATTTGATCGTCAAACCGACTTGGGTACTTCCGCCCACCTATGCACGAATAGATTTAAAACCGAGCATGTTCCCCGTGGATTACAAATGGTACAACATCAGCGTTCCCTATACGGGCGGAGCGTTCGGAACGGATCTCGTATGGGTCACCTTGAATGCCGATTTCATAGACAGCAGTGGAGCATACACCGGCATCGATTTCATCAAGGTGGACTACGTCAGATTCCACAAGTGATGACGGAGGCACAAGGCGGTAACCCTGGCGAACGCAACTTGGCTCGGGGGTGCAGGCATGTGTCCGGTGCGCCTTCATATAGGTGATTAGCCGGCATACTCGTACTCCGGGCTTGATGGTCAGGGAATGGAACAAGGGGGCTGGAAGGGAGGAGGCCACTATGCTGGGAGGCAGGAGGAGATCGCACTGGCTGAAATCGTTGTCGGTGGCCCTGGCGATGGTCTCGGCTGCCGCCGTCGTCATAGTCCTGCTGAATGCAACACCCCCCCTGAACCGGGGCCGGGTGGAATCCGCGGCTTGCGAGGCGACTGGGCAGGCCAATCAAGGGCATGGAAAGGATGAAGACGAGCTTGCGAGCCTCCACCTCCTGGAGGAAGAGGGGCGGGAAGCGGTAGCGCAGCAAGACGAGGGGCAAGCCCAGGTTGAAGCGGGGGAAAGCCCGGCGCCAACCCCCGCGCCCGAGGGTTCGGGTACGCCGATTGTAGTCCCGGTTGACGAAAGCCCCTGCATCGAGATAGAGCTTCCCGTCCCGGACCAGGGCACCTCTCCGGGAGACGGCGGAGCGCCGGCTGACGGCCAGTATGAGGATATCCGTGGAGCCTGGGTCATCAACATGACGGGCTCCATGATAGTGTTGAAGAACTGCTATATCGATGTAAACGAGGATGGCACCATGACCTGCCCCTCCTCGTACGATGCCATTATGGTGATAGAGGAAAGCGAATATGCATGGGAGAAAGGCAAGGCGGAGTTCACCGCCGTCCTGCAGGTCCTGATCAAGATGGAATCCATGCAGGGACTTACAATACCCGCCAGGATCGAGCTCGAGGGCACGGTGGCGGATTCCTTGTGGGAGATCAAGGGGAATTTCGTCGCGATCCCGGAAGGAGATGCCTTTGCCGCGTATAAACAGGAAGGCCCCTTTGTGATGCAGAGGAGACCCTGAGCGGAACAACGACCCGGAACGGCGCCGGCGTGCCCGTAACGTGGCTCCATAGCACGCATGGAAGCGGCGCGCCGATACGTCCTGGTCGGGCGGGGCTATACCGCCAAGGTCACCACCGCCGCCGCCGACCTATATCGACCCGATGGAGGACGGGGAAAGGGTGCCCTTCCCTCACAGGCCTCGGTCCTGCAGGCGCAGGAGACCAGCGGCTCCTCCAGGAATTCCGCCATCGCCTCGTCCTCATCCTTGCCTGCCGGGAAGCCCATGACCACTATCGCCCCGTCGTAGGGTCACAGGAACTCATATCTCCCGACCGTGCATCCATGCATGGCGCGGCTTTGATGCCCTTCAACGATGCAAGCTGCTATAATCGCCTTGCGGGAAGGGCTATATAGGTCTTCCATGCTAAGGGGGCTGCTTGTTTATGGATACTCTGAAATGCCCGCATTGCGGCCGCGAGAACAACCCGGATAGCAGTTTCTGCAGCAATTGCAGGGCAGTTTTGGGCGCCAACGCCGACCTCGAGCATGCACCGGCCACCTATCCTCAACCCCTGCAGGCCAGAAAAGGTCTGGCGGGCCTGAGCCGGGGCAAGAAGATCGGCATAACCCTGGCCGTGTTGCTGGCCCTGACGGTGGTCGGCTATACCGCCTTCAGGCTCATCAAGACCGTGACCTATCCCGATCTCAAGCTGGACGCCCCACCGGCCGGTTTCGAGCAGGTTACTGGCGCACAGTTCAAGGAGATCGAAAGGCAGTTCGAAAGCGAGGAGGAAGGGGCATCGCTCGATGCTTTCTATTGCACCAGCGATGGATCGAATCAGATATTCATCATGCATGTCCTGGCGGAGGAGATAACGCTGATCAGTATCGGTGGTGGCGATACGCCCCCGGAGACAGGGGACCTGCAGGAAATGAAGGAATATATAAACAGTAACAGGTCAGCTATGGAAGACGAACTGGAGAAGGAATACGGCAGGATCTCAGCCGAGGCCGAGAATCTGCTCATCGATGCCGTCAAGCTCGAAAAGGCCGGTTATTGCGGCATCCATGTGTGCGTAAGCGTGAAATACGGCGAAAGAACCATACTGCAGGACCGCATCATCCTCTACAGGGATGGAGTCACGTACGTAGCCGCCATACAGGATATGAACGGAGAGAGTAACGATGAGGGCCTGCAACACCTGATGGAGAATCTCTATTTCGAGTGAATAGCCAGACATACCCCCCTAAGCGGGCCGAAGACATATGGCATTACGAACAGACGAATTGCTGAATTATACCGTGTTGCTCGCTCCATAACGCGCCCGCCCCGAGGATTCATGGCGCTCGCGTTATATAATCAATAAGCGAACGGACTAAAGCAATGCGGCGGCCGCATGAGGATGCCGCGGCCGGGAGAGAAGGGGGCTAAAGCGCATGGCGGATACCCTGAAGATGAAGGAGAGACTGCTGTCCCTGTCCCCGCAGCTCTGCGTGGAGAGGGCCAGGTATATCACCCGCAGCTACGAGGCCAGCGAGGGGGAGCCCGCCGTCGTGCGCAGGGCCAAGGCATTCGCGGAGATCCTCGCCAATATCACCGTCAACATATGGCCGGACGAGCTCATCGTGGGGTCGACCAACGGCAAGGAGGTAGGGGGAGGGCTCTACCCGGAGTGCAGCCCCCGCATCCTGCAGGAACTGGAGGGAGTCGCCTCGCGGGAGACCAACCCCTTCTCGGTGCAGGCGGAGGACCTGCAGGAGATCGGCGAGGAGATCCTTCCCTACTGGCAGGGAAGGACGGTGGAGGACCGCGCCAGGTCCGGGTTGCCGGAGGAGCTGAACCGCAGGATGAACGCCATCGGCGGCGGCATGATCTTCACCGAGGTGGTAGGCATGGGGCACATCCTGCTCAATCATGCCCGCGTCGCCGGCGAGGGGCTGAACGGCGTGATAGGGGAGATCGAGGAGAAGCTCGCGGCCGTGCCGGAGGAGGACGGGGAGACCCGGGACTTCCTGGAGGCGTCCGCACTGGCGTGCCGTGCGGCGATCGCCTTCGCGGAGAGACACGCCCGGGAGGCAGAGCGGCAGGCCGCACGCGAGGAGGACGAAGGCAGAAAGGCGGAACTGACTGAGATAGCGCGCATCTGCCGCAAGGTGCCCGCCCGGGCGGCGGAGACCTTGTGGGAGGGGCTGCAGTCCATCTACTTCACGCACACCTGCGCCCAGATAGAGGACTACGACATGTCCGTATCCTTCGGGGGGATAGACCGCTACCTCTACCCCCTCTACGCGGCGGACCTGGAGGAAGGAAGGCTCACCCGCGAGGAGGCCTGCACCCTGCTCGAGTGCTTCTTCCTCAAGCTCAACGCCAACGCCTCCTGCCTGGACATCGCGGGGGATATGGCCTTCGGCGGGATAAAGACGTCCACCAACCTCATCGTCGGGGGCACGGACGCGAGCGGGGAGGACATGACCAACGACCTCTCCCTCCTGGCGCTGGAGGCCAGGGAGAGGGTGTGCATGACCGAGCCCAACTTCGGTGTGAGGATAAGTGCGAGGACCAGCCCTGAGTTCCTGCACCGGGTGAGCAGGTCCGTGGTGGAGGACCGGGGGCACCTGCAGTTCTTCAACGACGACGTCATCATCCCGGCCCTGGTGGCGTGCGGCGTCCCCCGGGAGGAGGCGGCCGACTACAGCGTCATCGGCTGCGTGGAACTGGGCATCCCCGGCCGCAGCTCCACCTCGGCCAACGCCAGCCTGCTGGACCTGTCGCTCTGCCTGGAGCTGGCCCTGAACCGCGGCAGGAAGATGACGGGTGGCTTTCTCTCGCAGTTCGAGGCGGGTGAGCAGCTGGGGCCGGAGACCCCGGAACCCCTGGAAATGAATTCCATCGAGGAAGTGCTCGACGCCTTCCGCGAGCAGGTGGAAGCGCTGGCAGCAAGGATGGTCGTGGTGCTCGATTCCCTGGCCGAGGCCCAGGCGGAATGCCGCCCATTTCCCTTTATATCTTCCTTCACCGGGGACTGCGTAGCCGCGGGGAAGGACATCACGCGGGGAGGGGCCAGGTATAACTCCATCGCCGTCCAGGGGGTGGGGATGGCCACGGTGGGCGATTCCCTGGCGGCCATCGACCAGCTGGTCTTCCAGGAGGGGAAGGTGAGCATGGGCGAGCTGCTGCAGGCCATGCAGGGCGACTTCGCGGAAGCGGAGCCCCTGCGCCAGATGCTGGTCAACCGGTGCCCCAAATTCGGGAACGACGACGACGAGGTGGATCTCCTCTGCGCCAGGGTCATGGATATCTTCTGCGACGCGGTGGTCAGGCACCCGACCCGCCGCGGCGGGCACTACCTGCCGGGCGCGCTCTCCACCAACGGCCACGTAGCCTTCGGCCTGGGCGAGCCCGCCCTTCCCTCGGGCAGGAGGATGGGGGAGCCCCTCTCCCCGGGCTTGAGCCCGTGCCAGGGGATGAATACCCAGGGGCCCACAGCCGCCCTGAAGTCGGCCTCCAAGGTGAACCAGGGGAGGCTGGCCAACGGCATATCCCTGAACCTGGAGTTCACCCCCGCGTTCTTCCGCGGTGAAGGGGCGGCGGACGACTTCGCCGACCTGCTGCGCACCTATTGCGATCTGGGGGGAATGCACTGGCAGTGCAACATCGTGGGCCGGGAAACCCTCGTCGAGGCCATGGAGAAACCGCAGCTCCACCAGGACCTGCTGGTGAGGCCGGCCGGCTATTCCATGCGCTTCGTTAACCTGAGCCCGCTGGTGCAGAGCGAGATGATCGCGCGTACGGCATACACGCGCTGAAAGCTACAGCGTGGAAAACGCCGTTGCGTGAAGGTGGGGAAATGTCATTACGAGCCCCCGCCAATGTCATTGCGAGGAACCATCCACGGCGCCGAAGCGATCCCCGGTGGTGAGAAAACGTCATTGCGAGGAAGGCAGTGACGAAGCAACCCCCGAGTCAAGGTGAGAAAACGTCATTGCGATCCCCCGCTAACGTCATTGCGAGGAACCGTCCACAGCGCCAAAACGATCCCCGGTGGTGAGAAAACGTCATTGCGAGGAACGCAGTGACGAAGCAATCTCTAAGTGCCAGCTTCTCGGTGAGTGCCTGTGTGGATCTATGACCACCTATGGAACAACGGCTTCTATCTCCCCGCCATACCTATTTCTCGACGAGAACGATACTCAAACCCTGTACCTTCTCTGGATCGATGCTCACCCGGTCATTGGATACCTCTCCCAGCAGCCCGTTCTGGGCCAGGAAGTCCCGCGCCGCCTGCAGGTCTTCCACCTCGAGGACGATCCCGGTGATGACGTCCATATCTCCCGCGGATATGAGGATGGCGGGGCCGGAGTCGAAGGACAGCTCG
Source organism: Actinomycetota bacterium (assembly GCA_003598015.1). Lineage (GTDB taxonomy): Bacteria > Actinomycetota > Geothermincolia > Geothermincolales > RBG-13-55-18 > SURF-21. The sequence goes on from QZKE01000019.1 coordinate 5,877, forward strand.
CCATCGGCGGACATAGTGGCCGGGGCGAAGACCATCTCCCACAGGTCCCGCGTCTGCTCGGGCTGCGTGCTGTCGACGACGATCTCCTTCACCCCCACCAGTCCGATCCCGCCCAGGGGAACCGGGTTGGCCTGGGCGCGCTGCTCCAGGGCATCCTCCATCTCCTGTGTGTACTCGCAGAGATAGACGATGTAGTCGTCGGTGCACAGCCCGTTCAGGGTCACGTTGGTCCACACCTTGACCTGCTGCCCGTTTTCCTCCCGCATCTGGTCCTCGGGGTCGCCCGGGTCCGCGCCGCGCTGCTGGAATTCGTCCATCACCTCGGAGAGGGGATAGGACTCGAACACGATGCCATAGATGAACGTGAAATCCGGAGTACCGCCCGAAGCCTGACCGGAGCCGCCGAACTGCAGCGTCTCGATGTTCACGTTGCCGCAATAGGTACCCCCGGTGGTGAAACCCGGGTAGGAGGAAAGTGGCCATGCCACCGGCAGCCCCAGGGTCTGAGTCAGCGTATCGAAAAGCGCCGCGGGATCGGTGCAGCTGATGGTGATGTGGTCTACTTTTTTGACCACCGGCTGGGCCTGCGGCTCCGGCTGTGAGGAGCCGCACCCTCCGGCGACCAGGGGTACCAGCAGGGCGATGGCCGATATGAGCACTATCAGTGCCAGATAACGGGAGTTGTTGTGTTTAAGCATCCTTTTCTCCTTTATCTTCTTCCGGGTTATAGAACTTTCGCATGTTGTATCGGCCGTTTGATCATACTGCCGAAGCAGTATTCTCCTTCAGCCGCCGCTGGCTGCATACATCCTTTGTTTTCTGCTCGCCATTGCACTTGCGGGGAACGAGAGCGGTGTGTATCTACACACTCGAGTTGGACTGGTTCCTACCACCTGAAGAGTCTTATCAAGTAAGACCCGTTTCTCATGTGGCTTCCCCCAGCTGCGCAAAAGAGGAGTCGTTCGGGAAATGTCATTGCGAGAAACGAAGTGACGAAGCAACCTTTACGTGCCCGCATCGCCTGAATGTGCTTGTGTGGATCCATGATCAACCTATAACCAAAGAGAATCTACCCCGCTAACAACTCCTCCATCCTCCCGGCATAGACGCGTTGGCTTTTCGGCACGAGGGTATACTCCGCTGTTTAAGGAGTTGAAAGTCACTGCAAAGCGGTAATCTAGAGGTAGAAGGAAGGTGGTGGAAGAGATGGCTGTGTATTCACATTCCCGGCTGGAGGCGTTCCGGAACTGCCCTCTCGGCTACAAGTACCAGTACATCGACGGCATCAAGTCGGACCGCGACGGCATAGAGGCGTTCATGGGGAGCCGGGCGCACGAGATCCTGGAGAAGCTCTACCGCGATCTCAAGTTATCCAAGCTAAACACGGAAGAGGAGCTCATCGATCACTACAACCGGATCTGGGAGCAGAACTGGCACGACAACGTGTTAATCGTGAGGAAGGACTACACGGCTGAGAACTACCGCGAGACGGGGGAGAGGGGGATACGGGATTACTACAGGCGCTATGCGCCTTTCGCTCAGGGCAAGACGGTCTGGATCGAACAGAGGATAAAGATGGATCTCGACAGCGCCGGCAAGTATTCGATGAACGGGTTCGTAGACCGCCTGGTGGACCTGGGAAACGGGACTTACGAGGTGCATGACTACAAGACGTCTAACACCTTGCCCAGCCAGGAACAGCTGGACAGGGATAGGCAGCTGGCCCTCTATCAGCTGGCAGTGCCCGATTATTTCTCAGACGCAGAACGGGTGGAGCTGGTATGGCATTACCTCGTATTCGATAAGGAACTGCGGTCGGTGAGGACCGAGGAGCAACTGGCCGGCCTCAAGAAAGACGTGATAGCCCTCATCAACGTCATAGAGAGCACGGAAGAGTTCGAGGCGAAAGAAAGCGCCTTATGCGAGTGGTGCGACTACCAGGATATATGCCCCAAGAGGAAGCATTTCTTCGCGATTGAAGCCCTACCGCCCAGAGAGTTCAAGGAAGACGACGGGGTAAAGCTTGCCGACAGGTATGTTGCGTTGAAAGAGGAGGAGAAGAGGGTTGCGGAGGAAATAGAGAAAGTGAAGCACGAGCTCGGAGAGTATGCGGAACAGATGGGCGTGGAGAACGTGAGGGGTTCCGATGCCGTTCTGTCGGTTAAGAAGGCGGAGAAGTTATGCTTCCCGCCAGCTAAGTCCCCGGATAGGGCTCTGCTGGAGCGCGTCTGCAAAGACCTGGGGCGCTTCGAAGAGGTAAGCACAATAAGCACCCCCAGACTCTCGAAGGTAGTAGCCGGTTGCCTCTGGGGGGAAGAGGAGCTCAAGGAACTGGAGCCCTATATAACCAGGGAGGAAGCTGTTTATATAAGGAAGAAGAAGGCAGGCAAGATAGAGGAGCCCGACTGATTCCCTTGATGATGAAAAGGGTGTTATTCAGAGCTAGAGTAATCCCAGCGACGCATCCTTCGTCTTCAATCTCTCTATCACAACTTTGTGTCAGGAAATCAAAGATTAAATAGGCTATTTCGCCTCTCCTGTGGCTGCTCCACATGTTCATTCTCTTCATCATTGAAAACGTCGCTCTCTAAATGTATAATTAATTATACAAATGTATAGGAGATTATACAGGTGATCTGATGAGAATCAACAGTCCATTAGATGATATTTTCCACAACAAGAACAATGTGCGCATTCTCAGGCACCTGGTCCTGTTCCCTTCCAAGGTTATTACTGGCAGGGGGATAGCAAGAGAGCTCGGCATGAATCATGCAACCTGTATCAGGGCGCTGGATTCGCTGGTGGATATGGGTGCGATATCACGCAAGACAGTCGGAAAAAGCTCTATCTATGAGATACCTGATGATACCGTTCTTTACAAGGACTTGTTAAGGCCACTTTTCGAGAAGGAAGCCAGCTTGCTCGAAGATCTCGTTAGGACTCTGAGCAAAGGGATCAAGCAGCGTATCCTAAGCGTTTATGTTTTTGGTAGTGTGGCACGTGGTGAAGACACACCAGCAAGTGATATCGACCTGGTGCTGATCCTGAAGGCTGGGGCAAACAAGGAAAAGGTGGAGGAAGTCATTGCAGAAAACGAGAGGGAAGCGTACAAGCTCTACCGCATCGGAACGAACACGCTCTTGTATACCTCCGATGAGTTCGAGCGGTTGAAGCAAATCGAGCACCCATTGGCCAGAGAAATCCTTTCTGAAGGGAAGCTATTATATGGAAAGGAGCAATAGCTTTGGTGAAGAAGCAGAGAACAGCTAAGGCTACGCAAGTTGAGGCCAAGAAGTTCAAGGAAAAGGCATTTCAATATCGCAAGGCAATGGAACTATCACATGATGCCAGCCTATGGGATGCTGCAATATCAAATGCTGTTCATGCTGTTATCCTAATGGCAAATGCAGTGACTACCAGGTACGCAGGAGAGTATTTTATCGGCCAGGATCATAACCAAGCACATGGCTATCTGGAAGAAACTGTAGATTCTGAGGAAGCCTCAAAGGCTGCCAAGCAGATGCAGGCGATACTTAGACTCAAGGGTCTGGTTGAATATGAGGCACGTAGTTGTACCGCAAAGGAGTCGACTGACACAGTGAAACGGGTTGAACGGTTCTTCTCCTGGGCGGAGAAACAAATACCAGCATCCTTATAGACCAGGAGACATGCTGACTCCAATCTTCTTAAGGAGACCTTCGACCAACATCTCACCCGCACCACACAAGTTTAAAAGTGGGATATCTTTTATGTGCTTAATAATTATTTCATATAATGGATTAAGAGGCCTTAATTAAAGGGCGTTTTGAAAACCATTGGAGGATGAGCATGCAGACGACTGAAAAGATTGTTCAATCCTACTGTAATTATGTATTGGGCTTGGCTACGATCCCAAATGTGAAGTGTGATTCGGGGCAGTATGAGATAGATATATTGGCCGTAGATCCAAAGATTTATGGAAAGGAAGGGAGGTTCCATATCGAGTGCAGTATACATATCACTTCAGGATTCTCCAAAATCACAGCTATAGAGTTCTCCGAGGAGAAATTGAAGGAAAGAGTACAGAAACCTAAACAGAGGATGAGCATCGGCTTTTTTATAGAAAGGAAGTTCGATGTTCCGGAAGTCTTGGCAAAGCTTAAGCAATATGGTTTTAAGAAAGGGCAATATCGGAAAGTGATTGTAGCAGATGGATGGACTGAAGAAGCAGAAGCAATAGCGAAGAAAAGGGGGATTTTACTCTGGGATTTTAATCAGATCGTCATGGCATTGGCAAAGGAATGTGAAAAGTCATCTAAATATTTTGATGATGATGCCTTGCGAACCATTCAGCTCCTCTTACGTGCACAACGAAAGAAAGAGAAGGAGACTTCATAATAGGAAGGTTAGAAATACCCTGGCTTAATTCATTCTACCATTCCGGTCATGTCAAAGATTCTGCTGAAATTTCTTTGAGATGACTTCCCCTCCAGTTCTCGTTCATATAATCGGTTATCCCGTAGAAAATACGGTTGGCTGAG
>QZKE01000031.1 GCA_003598015.1 Actinomycetota bacterium
CACCTACGTCACCGACTTCAACGTCTCCACCAAGGTTACATCCGAGGGAGGCAACGTCATCTGCGAGCGGGCCATGTACGGCGGGAACCGCACCTGGGCACACGATAGCATCGGCCACGCCCCCTAGCGTCAAGTAGGTCAGCCCTTGAAAGTCGGCGCTACCGTATAAGTGAAGCGAGGCCTCGAAGCCCCGAGGCCTCTTTTATACATGGAAACCAGTCCGGCCGCTACAGATAATCGTTTCATTCCATGAAAGTCTACTTGTATTCAGATTCCCGTGACCCGCTCCAGTGAAAAAGTGCCTTTCGGGGCTTACATCTTATGGCGTCCTCCTTTATATTCCGCCGGTGTAGGAAGGCCTGCTTTGTTCGGTGTAGGCGGCGAGCTTAAGCCCCACTCCTACCTCGACCACCGCTCCGGCGATATGTGTGCATTCTTATCGACTCGGGTGACCCGCTCCATCAAAGCAAGCCGGAGGTTTTCACCTCCGGCTTTTCAATGGATGATGACTACTTTGCAGGGAATTACGCCACAACCAGAGCCTGCTAACCCTGTCCGGCAAGGCCATAATCCTCCGGCCTACATGCCTGCTATCGAGTTACCTGGAATCTGAAATGATATCCAGATACGATGAGGTTATACGGGCACCGTCAACGGCTCCTCGAGCTCCTGGGGCGGGTTTTGCGGTTCAGGCTCATTCATCGCGTCATCCGCACCCGCCTCGGATTCCTCGTTCGGGGGGGTCACTTCGCCCGCCTCGGGCTCCTCGTACAACTCGCTCCACGGGGTGTAACCACCGGGATTGCCGGGCACCCATTCCGGAGGTATCCTGTAAGCCCGGTATACCCGACCGAGCGCCTGGATCCCCGTGCCGTCCACGTACTCCCATACGATCTCTCCCGTGGGAGTCACCTCGAATACCCTGCCGGTGGAACCCTCGTCTATGAGGGTGTTGCCGTTGGGAAGCCTCTGGGCGGAGCTGATGTAGAAGCTGAAGAAGTTGGGGCTTTCATACTTCCAGACGAGGTCGAGGGTAGTTGGATCGAACTCCAGGATACGGGAGGCCCACCTGAACTGAAGGGGATAACCGGCGGCGCCGCCGTTATCGAAGACCAGGATGTTGCCCGCGCCGGGAAGACCCTCGGGGATCATGTGAGCGTGGTGCTGCCCTATGATCTGGCCCAGCTTGTCGCCCTCGGGGGTGCCGGCGCTGTAATCGGGGCCCACCCTCCAGACGATCTCTCCCACCTCGTACCCGGTGCTCTCCGCCATGTTGACGATCCAGATGATGTTGGCCTCCCTGGCATCCATGATCAGGTTGTCGGGATGAAAGCGCGGGTCCCCTTCGCCGGTTTCGGGATCGTACCACCGGTTGGGTCCGATGCGGGAAACGCTGTTTATATGCAGGTAGTCCCCGGCGTGGCTGGAGACCAGCTGCTTGGCCGTCGCGCTGAATCCGAGCTCGCCGAAGTGATCGGAAGCCTGCCACAGCAGCGTTGCATCCTGGGTCCCCCAGTCCACCTCGTAGACGATATCGTCCATGAGGGGCCTGTCGCTTATCTCCGGGTCGAGGACATCGCTCTTGGCGAGGACGAGGACCTTGCTGTCGGACTGAGGCAGCTGGCCAGGCGCGTAATAACCGACGGGATTGCCGTCTCTCTGGAAGTCGTGATGGACCCTGGCCGTCGATTCGCCGCCCACAACCTCCCAGTCGCTGAACCTCCATATGAGCGTTCCATCCCAGCTGTACTGGACTAACTCTGACAGCTCCAGGCGGGCTTCACCGAAACCGCCCTGGCCCATCACCGAACCGTCCGGGAACATCTTTGCGGGATAGCTGTTGATATTCCATGTCTTCACGGCATTGCCGTTCATGTCCAGCAGGTGCGCCGCGTTGTCTTTACAGATAAGGGTGTAGCCGTCGCAGGTCTGGCTGGGATCGTAGATGTTCACACCGCAGCCTGCCAGGTGGATGCAGGTGAGCAGGATGACCAAAAGCGACATGATCGAAACGAGAGCGAGCAGCAGCGAAGGCTTTTTTCGAGACTCCATTCTTTACCCCCCAGAATATCGTTGGCCGACAACCCCATTTGCAGGCCCCATATGCAGGTAAAATGTATATTAGCAGAAAATCGGTCTACTTTCTACCCATTGTTGGTGTGTTGAAATGGCAAAGCGTGAAGTCGTCCCGGAGCCATGCGGGTCTGGGCCGATTGGCTGCCCTTCAACGATAGCTGAATCTCCGGCCCAGGCGGAGCATCTCGGTGGGATAGAATGAACCCCACGACCAGATGCCGTCCCGCAGCCTGCATACTATCCCCGCCCGGATGATGAGGTAGATGACCACCACGATATCGATGGGGAAGAAGAAGGCGGCCCCCAATGGCAGTTTTATCCAGCGGCAGACCAGTATGGAGACGATGATGCCCAGGATGACCGCCGCCGTCCCGATCCACTCGTGGTAGGGTATGCCCAGGGGCAGGAAGAAGAAGTAAGGCCCCAGCTCCAGGAGGAGCAGCAGCAGGGCCAGGAAACAGATCCTGCCCAGGCTGAAACCGCCCAGCGATGCGTACACGCCCGGCTCCGACTCCACCATCGCCTCGCGCAGCGAGCCGTGGAAGTGGACCCCCACGAATCCGCGGCCGTTGACCAGCCAGCAGCGCCCCCCCGACCTCTTGATCATCTGGGCCAGGGCCACGTCCTCGGAGGGCTCGAACCTCAGCTCGGCCAGCCCCCCGGCATGCTCCAGGGCGGAGGCGCGGACCAGGTGGAAGGCGGCGGAGCCCACGGCGGCGCCACCGCCTCTGTCCACCGCCCAGGCCCTCTCGGCCAGGAGCATGATGCGCAGGAAGACCTGGAATATGGAGTCCAGCAGGTAGCTGCTGCGGTAGAGCTCGGGCACGACGGCCAGGTAGTCCAGTTCGCGCTTCTCGCACAGGGAAAGGGCTCTCTCCACGGCCCCCGGCTCGACGTGGGTATCGGCGTCGCTGAAGATGTACCACTCGGCCGCGGTCTCCTCCACGCCCCTCTGCATGGCGTAGACTTTCCCCAGCCATCCCCCCGGCGTTTCCTCCACGTGGACCGCCCTGACCCTCTCGTCTGTGGCGGCCAGCTCGTCGATCAGCTCAGCCGTGCCGTCGCTGGAGCCCCCGTCGACCAGGATGAATTCCAGGTTGGGACGATCATCGCGCAGCCTGTCGCGCACCTGGCCCGCCACGTCCTCCGCCTGGTTCCAGACGGGAATGATTACCGCCACCCGGAGGCCGGAGCCGTTCCCCGTCTCATCCATCCGTTCCAGCAGGGGGACGGACCTGATGACGCGGATGGTGAAGTAGAGGACCAGGGACCAGTAAACGGTGCCCACGGCCAGAAAAACGATGGCGACAGCATCCAGGAAACTCATATTCTCCCTCGATCCAGGAAATGGTCGCGAACCGACTCCATTAATACTCGGCCGCCGGGGGGGCATAACTTTATCCTTTTCGCGTGGATCACACCGGGAGGTAGCGGTTAAAGAATCCCCACCACCCGGGTCGATAAAAGGTCATGACAGCCGCTACCCGTTACTGCGATAAGAGGTGATACCCAGATGTCCGGAAGACTTCTCTCCAGGTGGACAGGCCCCCGTTACGACGGCCAGGGCTCCCGCCCCGCTGACCTGGCCGTGGTCAACGCGAAGGTTTTCACCTGCAATAGCGGGAAACCGTGGGCGGAGGCGGTGGCCGTGAAGGACGGGCGCATCACGTACGTGGGAGACGACCGGGGCGCGGCGGACTTCATCGGGCCCGGCACCGAGGTCATCGATGCCGCGGGCAGGGTCCTCACCCCGGGTTTCGTGGACAACCACTGCCACGTGCTCTGGGTCGGAGGGACGCAGGCCCTTTCCACCCGCGAGCTGTACGACGCCCGGAGCGTGGAGGAGCTGGCATCCATCATGCACAAACAGGCCGCCGATTTCCCGGAGCTGCCCATAGTCATGGGACTGGGCTTCATGTACGATTACATGCCGGGAGGCAAACCCGACAAGGAGCTCATGGATTCCATCATCCCGGACCGCCCCGCCATGATCGGCGCGTACAGCGGGCAGACCATCTGTGCCAACACCCCGGCCATGAAACTGCTGCTGGAGAGGAATCCCGCGGCCTTCCAGAGGCTGATCCCCGAGGTGGACAGAAAGACCGGGCGCTATACCGGGTTCCTGCTCCACGCCCATTCCTTCAGCCTCCTTGACTATTTCACCCTCGACGAGCTGGGCTCGGGGGCCAGGGAGGCGATAATGGGAAGCATCACCGCGGTCCTGGACGAGGCCCTGTCGGTGGGGGTGACAACCATGCAGGACGCCCAGCTCTACCGGCCCTTCATCCCCCTGCTGCTCGAATTCCGCCGCAGGGGAGGCATGGACAGAGTGAGGCTGAGGGGCACCTTCTACGTCAGCCCCTACTCGCTGGAGGACGAGGACGCGTTGCGGGAGGACCTGGATTGGTGGATGGAGACGGGGCGGGCCGAAAGCGATGAGCACTTTGTCTTGGGTGATGCCGTCAAGCTGTACATAGACGGGGTGTCGACGAGCCATACCGCCTTCATGCTGGAACCCTACAGCGATACGGAGGACGAGCGCGGCGATGCCGTGTGGAGCGACGAGGGCTTCAAGCGGGTGATGGAGATCGTCGACGGAGCGGGCCTGCAGGCCTGCACCCACTGCTGCGGCGACGCGGGAGCCCGCCGGGTGGTGGACGGCTACGTCCACGCTGTGGAGGTCAACGGAGCGAGGGACGCCCGCCACCGTGTCGATCACTGCGAGCTGCCCCTCCCCGGGGAGAGGGAGAGGATGGCGGCCGCGGGCATCTACGCCGCCATGCAACCCACCCACTTCTACGGCGACGAGACCACGGAGAAGGTCCTGGGCCCGGAGAGGCTGCAGCGCTACATGCCGTGGAGGAGCCTGGAGAGGGACGGCGTGGAGCTCTCCTTCGGCAGCGACTGGTGCGCCGGTCCCATCAATCCCGTCTACGGGCTGCTTATCGCCGCCACACGTTTCAATTTCAGGGGAAAGATGGACTGGGGTCCGGGGGAGAAGGTGGACCTCGAGGGGGGCGTGCGCCACTGGACCATCGATTCCGCCCGCGCTCTGCGTATGGAGGAGGAAATCGGCTCCCTGCAGGTGGGGAAATACGGCGACATGGTTCTCTTCAACACCAGTCCCTTCAAGCTGGACTCGTTCTGGTTCCTGCTCACGCATGAGCTGGACCTGGGAGCCATGGACGACTTCGTCGACCTCACCGTGGTGGGGGGCAAGGTGGTCTTCCGCAAGAAGTCCTGACGGGGCGGGCGGGTCGCGAGCCGGGCTCCCGGTCCCGGAACCAACGGTGCCCCACGCAACCGGCGTCCCTATTGACTTCCCATGTGCTGCACGATGTATTCGACGCTGGCCATCAGGGATGTCGCCATGCCGTTGCCCTCGTAATCGTGGTTCTGATCGGGCAGCGGCAGGAAGAGGAACGGCTTGCCCGCTTCCTCCAGGGCCGCGATGAAGTTGATGGAATTCTGCAGGTGTACGTTGGTATCGGCCAGGCCGTGGATGATGAGCGGCTCGGCGGCGATATCGCGGGCGCGGGAGATGAGCTCGGTCTCCGCGTAACCCTGCGGGTTATCCGCGGGCGTCTTCATGTAGCGCTCCGTGTAGATGGTGTCGTAGTAGGACCAGTCCGTCGGAGGAGAGCCGGATACCCCGCAGCGGAAAACGCCGGGCGCGTGGATGAGAGAGTACAGGGTAAGAAATCCGCCGAAGGAATGGCCGTCGCAGGCGATGCGCTCGGGGTCCACGTAGGGCAGCGTCTTCAGATATTCCACCCCCGCGAGCTGGTCGTCGAGGGCGGCGGGGCCGAGGTGCCCGTCAATGGGCGTCTCGAAGGCGTGGCCGCGGCCGTAGCTGCCCCGGTTGTCCAGGCGCCACACGATGAACCCTTCCTGGGTGTAGAGGATGTCGCGCTGCTGGTTCTGGAAGAGGGTGTTGCCGCCGTAGTGGTCCATGAGCAGCTGCAGGCCGGGGCCTCCGTACCAGTGCACGACCACGCCGTATTTCTTTCCGGGATCGAAACCCTCGGGCTTGACCATCTGGGCGTACAACTCGGTGCCGTCGTGGCCCGCGATGGTCAGGAACTCGCGCGAGACATCGGGCAGGTCCAGCGACGGCCCGGAGCATGCTCCCAGCACCTCCACTTCGCCGCCGTCCGCATGCAGTATGGAGGTGACGGGCGGGGTGTCGAGGTTGGAGAACTGGTCCACCAGGTATTGCCCGTCACCCGAAAGGGCCATCATGTGGAACCCGGCCTGCTGCGATATCTGTTCGAGCTGGCCACCCGCGATGTCCAGGCGGTATATCTGCCGCTCGAGGGGGCCGTTCGCGGTGGTGGTGAAATAGGCCCAGGTGCCGGAGGGGTCCACGTGCACCGGTCTCCCCGGCGTGAGTATGTCGTAGGCGTTGTTGTCGACGAGCCATTCACCCTGGGTCAACTGCTGCAGCATCTCTCCCTGGCGCGAGTAGAGATAGAGGTGCATGAAGCCGTCTCGTTCCGAAAGCCAGAGGAAACGCTGCCCGCCTGACAGGAATACCGGCGCCGCATAGAAGTCCTCGTTGATCCAGTGCGGGTCGGTCTCCTCGATGACGATGCGGCTCGTCCCGCTGGCCGGGCTCCAGGCGTTCAACCTCAGCACGGAATGGTCGCGGTTCACCGTTATGTACAGGGCTTCCCCGGAGTCGGGGGTCCAGGTGTAAAAGGGAAGGACGTACGCGGTGTCCGGTGGCATGGGGATGGTGCGCGGCTGCGCGCCCGCTTGCGCGGCGAGGGCGTGCATGGACACCGCGGGATTGGAGGTGCCCGCCGTGGGGTAGCGCGTATAGCTGACGGTGGGCGGCACCGCAGCGTAGTCGGTGATGGGGTCGTTGTGGACCTGGCTGTCGTCCAGGCGCATGTACATGAGCCACTGGCCGTCGGGGGACCAGGCGTAGCCGGGCTGCGCCGCCCGCGTCGCCAACTCTTCGTTGTATACCCAGTCGAGACAGCCGTTGAACACCGCGTCGCTGCCGCCGGAGGTGATGCGCCGCACCTGGCCGTCGGCCACGCCGACGCTATAGAGATCGTTGTCCTGAACGTACGATACGTGGGTTCCCGAGGGCGTGAACATCATCGCGGTCGCGGAGGACCCGGCCTCGACCAGCTGCCGCAGCTCGCCCGAATCCACCTGCAACAGCCACAGCGAGGTGTCCCCAGCGAGGAGCATGGCGTCGCCCTGAGGCGACCATTGTGCCGAGGTCACGTCGATGTTGTCCGGCTGGCCGCCCGGGTCGAGGAGGACGCGCTTCTCGCCGCTGGACGTGTCGTAGAGCCATAGCGCTTCATCCCCGTCCTGTGCGTCGGTGTAGGCGAGCCGCGCCCCCTGCGGGCTCCAGGTGAGATTCTCGGGGCCCGGTCCCGCCAGCGCGTTCGGCTCCACGAGCTCCGGTGCCGTAATGCCTCCTGCGGAGGGAACCGGGGCTTCCTCCCCGCATCCCGCCGGTCCCATGAAGACCAGGGAAAGGATGAGCAGCGATGCGAGCAATAGCATGAGAGAGGGACGCGTACACCACCGCAGGCGCATGCGGCCGTATTCCTTTATAGGACAAACGCGAGTGTCCATGATCCCCCCTCAGTTCGCAGGTACACGGATCGTTTTTTTACTTTGGGTCCGGTACGCAGGTCGTCAGCTTTTCTCAAGTCCAGGTACATGGTATATGCGTCGTCGACGCGGCTTACAATCTTGAAGCCTTTTCTCTTGTACAAGTCCACGCTCCTGTTGCCTCTCCGCGCGCTCAACGACAATCCACCGTATCCCCTGGATCTCGCTTCGCCGATGGTCTCATCCAGGAGCATCGTGCCTGTACCCCGGTCTCTGAACGGCTCCCAGACCGCTATGGACAGCCGGGTGAGCACGTCCGGCCTGACCCTGCCGTCAGTCCACCAGGTCGCGGGCGAAGATGAGCTGGGCGCCCAACTTGCGCTCCAGGCGCGTGGCCTTGCCGCGGCAGGTAGTAACGCACAAACCACATCCGTAGCAGTCGTCGCCGACAACGACCGCCTTGCCGGCGACCGCTACTCGCGCACCGAAGGGGCAGCGCTCAATGCACCTGCCGCATTCATCCGTCCCCAGGCATGCGCCGGCGTCAACCGCCGCCAGCGACCTGCCCTTGCGGAATGCGGCATAGCCCCTCTTCCTATGCGCCTGCATGGGTATGCAAACGTCCCGGTCGCAGTTGCAGAGCACGTAGGATGCCCTCTCCCGCAACGGAAAACCGTAGATCTGGTGGATGAAGCCGTGGCTGTCGAAGCTCTCCACCAGCCCCAATGCCTCCTCGCGCGAGATGCGGGTGTAGAGGCCGGGATAGTTGTCCAGGTATTCCTCGGCCCAGCGGCCGAAGACCATGTCGGTGTTGTTGGGAACCGTATCCGAGATCTTGTTGCGCGCCCTGCGGCAGGGGCAGGTGCCCACGGCGATGGCATAACCGGCGTCCGCGATGCCCGCGATGAGCTGGCGCGATTCCTCCAGGTCGAGGATCTCGCCGTTGATGAACCTGATGACGCCGTTGCTGATACCGTCCACCAGTCGCTTGGTGAAGGCATGATCGTGTATCCAGGCGGTGGAGGCGAGGTAATCGATGGTGCGCATGATGACATGCTCGTACTTGGAGAACAGGTGCAGCACGAAGCGCGGGGCACGCTGCCGCAGCAGCTCCTGGCCGTGCCCCTCGTGCAGCGGCAGGGTCAGGAGCACAACCAGAGGAAAACAGGCTCTTCTAAGGTAATGCATACGCGACCTCCCAGCATATTGCTCTGCTTTCAGTATTCACTTTTCGCGGCCGAATATCCACGCCGTATCCATGATCCGCCGCGGCGCCGCTCGCCTGTAACGGCGCCGCGGGTATCCCAGGTTGAGTACGGCGACCACTTTCTCTCCCTTTGGTATACCCATGGCCTTACGCAGGCCCTTATCATGATTGGCGGCATGGATCAGGAAGCCGTTATAGCATGTCGATACGGGGATCGTTTCCGCGTAGTCGACCGCGTTCTGGGCCGCTATCCACGCGTCCCCGAGGGCCATGGCATTATGCCTGGGGGCGGTGAAGGTCAGCAGCGTCTTCGTGCCATAGAGCAGGATGTCGTCGTTTTTATCCGATTCCCACAAGCCCCTGAACGCGTACTTGAGCACCTCCAGCTCCTCGGGGTCCAGGCCTGTAAGCCTCCAGATGAAAGCGAAGCCCGGCAATTCGAAGAACCACACCAGCCTGCGGTAATAACGGATAGCCCGGTCGCGGATACCCGATATGGCATCCCCGTCATAGCATACGTACGCCTTGGTCAAGTGGCCGTTATGTGCCGAGGGGGCCAGCGAGGCCGCCTCTATCAGTTCCTGCACGTGCTCCCGGGAGACGGGATCCGCTTTGTACATCCTCCCGCTGCGCCGGCCGCGCAGCAAGGCCATCATCGCCGGCCCGTCCACCGGCGGCGTCTCCGGGAGTTCATAAGGCTGAAAGCCATCAAAGCCTGTAAGCGTTATCGCATCCTCGGGGCAGATGGCGTAACAGTGACCGCATTCCACGCAGAGGATGCTGCCGTCATCCCTCACCTCGGGCCCCTCGTAGATGGGGCCTCCAATACATGCGGAAGCGCATAGATTGCATCCCGTACACCTGGCTTCATCGATCTCTATCATGCAAACCTCCTCTTATCCGTACTGTCCGGTGCGATTAGATGGCGTTATGCCGGTCATCCCGGTCGTTCTCATTACAGGGCTTACGTCGCGAAGCAGGCATCGGGCCATATCCGGCTCCATCACAATCACCTCTAATATATCATCGCGTAGGAAAGGGGTCAGATCCTTGTTTTTGAACTCCTGACCATATTCTGCCAATTGATCCTGGAATAATGATGTGGCCTCGGGATCATTCATGGGTCTGAGGTAGAATATACCGATATGAAAAAGATGGTATACAAATCGATACGGCTGGTAGTATGCATAGTCCTGGGCGCGGCCCTGCTGCTCGCCGCTGCGCCGGCGGTGACGGTCATGCGTGCGACGCAACCCGTGCAGGCGGCAGGTGGCGGCTTTGGCCAGGCGGCCGCCGATGTGCGGCGCACCTGGGCCCACGATTCCATCGGCGTAACCTCGCCCTCCACCCTGTGGTACCTGGCTGAGGGCTGCACCGCCGGGGACTTCGAGACCTGGCTGCTG
>QZKE01000044.1 GCA_003598015.1 Actinomycetota bacterium
CACAGCCACTCGTCGAAGCCCTCCCGCGTGGTGCCCTCGGCGAAGAACCACTGCGTGCCCGCCGAGGCCACGCCGGTGACGCAGTGGCCGCCGGACCAGGACAGCCCTTCACGCAGGTTGCGCACGTGCACACTCATGCGTGCCGGGTCCAGGGTGACGTCGTGCCCGCCCTGCTGCAGCACCGAGGCGGTGAAATCCAGCATGATGCGGAAGGCGTTGTAGGCGTAACCGGTGTTGCTCGTGCCGTCGTGGTAGGGGTTGGTCCCCTCATTGAAGGGGGTCTCGGGGTCGTGCCTGCCGTAGCCGCTGATGGGATAGAGGACATATTTCCCGGCGTAGTAGTCAAGGGCCACCGGATCCGTCCCCGCCAGCAGGATGTTGGCGCGCACCGCCCTGGAGTAGGGGCCCGCCGGGCCGTCGGGGTGGGACGGGCTCACCCAGATGGCGTCGATGATGTTCAGGTCAGGGTAGATCACCTCGTTCATCATCCTCCCCATGAAGCCCTGGTAGATGAGGTCGTAGTGCACGTCGACCGTCTTGTGAATGCTGGGCACGCCCATGAAGTTCTTCAGGCTGGCCGTGACCCCCGTGGCGTTGTGGCTTTTGAGCACGGGCACGTTGATGAGCTTGAGGCGGCTCTTGTCGTAGCCGGAGCCGGTCCAGATGCCGTTGCGCAGGGAGACGCAGGTTCCCCTTCCCGTCACGAACTTGGGGTAGGAGACGTTGTTGCCCAGCAGCACGTAGCCCTGGCGCATGTCGCCGGAGTTGAACTCGTAGACGGCGTTGTCGGTGAAAGACCACCAGCTTGAGGCGGACACCCGCGCGGGGTCGCCGTAGGAGTCTACCACCGCCTGGAAGGACTGAGCCGGGTTCTCGGCGTTGTTGAGGGCGTGCGTGTAATCCGGGCCGCCCTCGCAGTTCTCCACCAGCACCACCTCGCCGGTGAAGCCGTCGGGGTGGCGCAGGATGGCGGTGACCAGACCGTGGACGACGTCGGTGTTGGTCATGCCCCGCTGGTCCCAGGCGGCGTTGACCTTGAGCAGGACCACGTCGTCCGGGGAGACTATGCCGTCCGGCCCCGCGCCGGGATAGTCGGCGGAGCTCCTGTACAGCGACACCCCTCCCTCGTCCATGAGGCGCACCAGGGCCTCCACGCCCTGGTGGTACGGGCTGCCCGCCGGCGGTACCGGGACGTGGTCCACCACGAAGACGTCATGCCCACCACCCGGCGTTGATGCCGTCCAGGCCTCGGGGACCAGGGCTGCCGCGCGCGCATGCACCTCCCCCAGGTCGGGAACGCCCTCCCCCACCGCCTCCACCGCGGTTCCCCCTCCGGCCACGAGCGAGAAGGAAGCAAGAAGGGCCAGGGTGAGCAACGGGATCAGCCAGCGGCGCCTCCCCGCGCGGCGGCTGAGCGCGTGGGCCAGGCCGGCGCCCGCCGCCGCCAGGAGCCAGGTGGAATGGACGGCCGCCGCCTGCTGGCATGGGTAGCGCAGGCGGGACGGTTTGCGGCCGCTGCGCAGCAGCAGCCAGCCCAGGCACAGTGCGCTGAAGAGGGGGTAGGCCCACGCCCATATCCCGGTTGTTAACTTCCTCGCGGAACGAAGTTCCGTTCCCAACTTCCCTCCCCTGACGTCGCTGTCCACCCGGTCCGCTCCTCTTACATTATTCTACCGGCGCCGCGTATGGCTGTCCCTCATATCCAGCCGCAACCCCGTTCATTCGTCCTTGCAGATTACCCCCGCGGCCGCCTGCCGAGAAAGGGGGCCAGGGAGATTAGTTGCCGGTACCAGAACTGAGTGAGGAAAGCGTAGCCGTAAAGCGCCGCGCCCTGGCCTCTCAATATCCCCAATTCCCTGCGGGCCGCGATCACCGCCCCCGTTCCTACCAGGGCCGGATAGAGCGTGGCGCTGGCGAGGAAAGCTACGAACACCGGCCATCCCACGCGGCCAAAGGCGAAGAAGAGGATGGAGAGGGCGAAAGCGGCGAATCCCAGCACGGGCGCCATCTTCACGAAGAGCCAGAAGCTCGGGAGATGCACCATACCCACGCGCCCGTAACGAGCGTTGAAGAGCATGCGTATCTCGGAGCGCAGGGCCTGCGAGATCCCCGCCTGCCTTTCCCGGAAATCTTCGAAACACTCCTTGAGGTTGCACGGGAAGCGGCGGCGGACCACCAGTTGGGGGAGGAAAACGAAGCGGTAATCGCGCCCCGCTTCGCGCATCAGACGGTGCAGGCGCAGGGACATGTCCATCTCAGCCCCCAGGCAGGATAGCCCGGGTTTGAAACCACCCGCCCCCACGAGGTCCTTCTTGCGGTACATGATGAAGGAAGCGTAGGCAGCGACGGGCCCCCCGAGGTAGGGCGCTCCCGCCATGTAGCCCAGTTGCACCCGCAGGGACTCCATGAGCGCGAACCTGGTGATGCGGCGGGGAGGCAGGAGGTCATTCCGCGCCATGTCCAGCGGCAGCTCTACTCCCATTACGGCCGGCACGCTCACCTCCCCCTCCATCAACGGCCGCACCATGCACAGCAACGCATCGTCCTCCAGGCGCGGGCTGCGGTCCGCCACCCCGAACAAGGGGTAATGGGACAGGTTCAAGGCCAGGTTGAGGGAATCGCTTCCGGGAGCGCCATGCGTGCGCACCAGGGTCAAGCTGCGATCATCGCTCTGGTAGACCTCGAGGGCTTCGGGTGCTTCGAGCGTGCGCCTGTAGACACGGTCGACGCGGCGCAGGTGGTAGGTCCTGATGAGCTCCCTCGCCCCTTCGTCATCGCCTTGCCTGAACACCAAGAGCACCTCCATCTCCGCGAAGCGCTGCGAGAGTACGTGATCGACCCACTGGGCGGAGTCCTCTCCGATAGACTCGAGATCGGCGACCAGGGTGAGAGGGGGTACTATCCTGCTGCGGGAGAGGCGGTGGGTCTCCTCGAGATATCCCATCTTCTTCCAGCGCATGGCCGCCCGGTAGCCTATGATCAGGTGCAGCATATGGATGGAATATAGAACGAGATAGTAGATGATGGCTATATATGCGAGGACGTAATAGGCTGTCATTACAGCCCGCGCCCCTCACCCCCGGGATCGCCGGCCTCCTTCCCCCCGTCCTCACCTGCCGGCCGTCCCCCGGTCTTTGCGTTCGTTCCTCGCAGCTCCTCCGCCGCCCGTGCCAGGGCCTCTTGCAGCTCCGGCTGATGGATATCCGCGAGCAGGTTTACCAGACTGCCCTTGACTGTCGTATCAGGGAGGTCGGAGAGCACCTGGATGATAGTCCCCACGCATCCTATCTCCGCCAGGCGGTGGATGATGCTGCTGCCCTCGGGGTCCCCGTCTCCCTCCCGCATATCTTTCACCAGCCTTTCCACCATGCTGCCCTCTTCCAGGGCCTGGGCGGCTGTCTCGCGCGCGAAACGGTCTTCGTCCCAGAGCATCGCCGCCAGAGGACCTTCACCCATCTCGCCCATCTCACGCAAGGCGGAAGCGGCATTGTTGCGTACCCACCACTCGGTGTCGCGCAGCATCTCAGCGAGGCGGGATACGTCCTTCTCCTCGCCGATGCCGCCCAGAGCCTTGACCGCCTGCGCGCGCACCTGCCATGCCGGATCATCCAGGGCCTGCAGCAGTGCGGGGCGGGCAAGGCGATGCCTCATCCTGCCCAGGGAATCGGCTGCTCGCGCCCTCACATCCACCTCCTCGTCCGCCAGAGCCTCCTCCAGGTAGACGGCTTCCTCGGCGCCCCCCAACTCCCCCATGACCTCCGCCGCGAAAGCACGCCGCATGGGATTTCCGTCGCGCAGCAGTCCTACCAGCACGCGGCGGGATTCGTCGCCGGCCTCCTCAACGGCCTCGGCCACCTTCTCCTGGGACCAGCGGTCACCATCGTTCAAGGCATCGAGCATGGATTCCAGTGCCTCCCGCGTCCCTATCCGGCCAAGCGCGTAAAGCGCCGCTTCCCGCACTTCCTCCCCGGGGTCCTCGAGAAGCTCCTTCAGCTCCGGTACCGAACGAGGATCCCCTATCCTCCCCAGGCGGCGCGCCGCATCGCTGCGCCTGGACTTAGAGCGAGAGCGGAGCTGGCGGGTGCGGGCGGCGGTAAAGCCCGAGAGCTCGTAAAGGCCGATGACCCTTCCCTTCCATTCCTCCGCCCCCTCGTCCCCCATGCGCAGCAGGACCTCCTCCAGCGCCCTGGGATCGGGATCGGGGAGGAGCGTCCGCAGTGTCTGCTCGGGGCTTATTTTCTGCAGCGCCGCGTAGAGGATGGTCTCGTAGTTGCGCATCGTCTCCAGCCTGCGCGCCTGCATGTAGACCTTGAGGATGCGCACGAAGAGGTAGCTGGCGAAAACGGCCAGGAATGTGACTACGACGAGCAGGACGAAAAAGAGTACGGTTCCCATCACCTGTTCCGTTTCGTCGGCTTTCCAGGGTTATCCACACATATGTCTGTTATTATAAATCCTGCCGGGATGGGGCAACAGCGAAACACCGCCATGGCAAGGGCAAACGGCCGCTGGAGGAGTCGGCGGGGATGATGATCATCGATTCACACACGCACATGTTTCCCCCGCGGGTGCGGGACAATCCCCCGCTGGTCGAGGATGCCGAGTTCGCCTTCCAGCTCATGTTCGGGCATGGCGGATCGCGTATGGTCGATCCGGAGACCATGCTCTCGGAGATGGACGCGGCGGGGGTACATATGGCCATACTCTGTGCTTTTCCCTGGATGACCCTGGAGCGTTGCGGCGAGAACAACGACTACCTGCTGGAGGTTGCCGCCGCCTGGCCGCACCGTTTCATCCCCTTCGCGGTCACCAATCCGGGGATGGGCAGATCCGCCATGGACGAAGCTCGCCGCTGCCTGGAGGCGGGGGCGCGCGGCCTGGGTGAACTGCACGCGCAGCCCCAGGGATTCGATCCCAACGACCGGAGGATCATGTCACCGCTGGTAGAGTTGGCGCAAGCCTACGATATACCCCTCATGATCCACGTCAACGAGCCGGTGGGTCATTACTACCCCGGTAAGGGACCGGTCACGCCGGAGACCATCTACCGCTTCGTACGGGAATTCCCCGATGTGAAGCTCATCCTGCCCCACTGGGGAGGCGGTCTACCCTTCTACGAGCTCATGCCCGAGGTTGCGGAGGCATGCACGAGCGTCTACTACGATTCCGCCGCTTCCCCCTACCTCTACCGCAGCGACATATACCGTTTGGCGGCGGCGGCGGCCGGAAGCCGCAAGATCCTCTTCGCCACCGATTACCCCCTCCTCCCCTATGACCGCACCCTGTCCGATGCGCGAACCGGCATCGGGGACGCTTCCCGGCAGGAAGACATCCTCGGACGGAACGCCGCGCGCCTTTTCGGCGTCGATATCCCTCAAGTATAGAGAAACAGGCGTGGATCGGGCATAAGTCCAGGGCCGACCCCTGTGCCTGAGACCCCTGTGCCTGAGTGGGTATTCGGCCGGATCGGGCGATACGCCGCGGAGAAGGAAAGGTGGCGGCGGGGAGTGAATAAAGAGAAGAAAACGAGGTGAAAGGAGCACAAGGCATGTCGGCAACAGCGAAGAGGCGCAAGTGGGGATGCCTCGGTATCTCCTTCTTATCCCTCGTCCTTCTCTCCCTATCGATACCCCTATCGGGATGCACCGCGACAACCGTCGCCACCGAAGTCGTGGAGCCGGCCCCTGAACCGGAAAAGCCACCCATCAACCCCCTTACGGGTGAAGTGGTGGCATCCTGGGACATGATAACCCGGCGCCCCTTGGCGGTGAAGGTGGAGAACGACCCCAAGGCGCGCCCCCAGAGCGGCATCGTCGATGCCGACCTGGTCTACGAGGAACTCGTGGAGGGCGGGATAACCCGCTTCATCTGCATCTACCTGTCCAAGGAAGCGCAGTCCATCGGCCCCACGCGCAGCGCCCGGCCATCCGACATAGACATCACCTTCTTCCTCAACCCGCTGCTCATATGCAGCGGCGGCTCGAGCTCCGTCATCTCCATGGTGCAGGCGGCGGGGATGATGTATATAACGGAGGATGCCTCCCACTTCTGGCGGGAGCGCAGCCGCCGTGCGCCGCATAACCTCTATACCAGCACCGCCCTGCTGCGGCAGTACCTGTCGGAGCAGGGGGATTCTTTCAACTCCCTGCCCGATAGCGGCCTCTATTTCGCGGACGTGCAGGATGAGCCCGCGCAAGAGGTGGCGAGTGAAGAAGCTGCCGGAGAAGAAGCGGCGGGAGAAGGTGAGCCGGTGGAGGAGAGCGTCATGGTCAGCCAGGCCGCAGCGATAAATATCGCCTATAAGGCGGCTGCCTGCGCCGCCTCCTACCAGTACGACATGGCCAGCGACAGCTACCTGCACTCCATCCAGGGAGCTCCCCATACCGACCTGACGAGCGGCCAGAGGGTCGCCCCTCGCAACGTCATCGTGCAGTACGTAACCGTAACCAACAGCAGCCTCAGGGACGTAACCGGCGCCCCGGTCCCCGTTTCACAGGTCAACGGCAGCGGCAAATGCCTCGTCTTCTCCGGCGGCAAGGTCTATCATGCCACCTGGAAGAAGGGGAGCCGCTCGGTACCCACGACCTTCATCGATGAAAACGGGAATCCCGTGCCGCTGCGGCCAGGCCAGACCTGGATACATCTCATCTCCGAGGACATCCCCGTCACGTATCAGTAAGGGGTCAGCCCCGTGTGGGTTCGGCGATAGTACCAGCGGCCGTGCGGGTTCTGATAGCCCCAAACCATCCTGATGAGCCAGGGCAGCTCGGGTATCCAGAAGCCGTCCGGCGGGTCCTCGCAAGGGGTTACTCTGCCGGGCTGAACGTCCGCCACCGCGATACCCTCCCCTTCCTCGCGGGAAAGCCGGGCCAGCACTTCGCCCGCGGCATCAACGATCATGGTCTCCCCCAGGTAATAAGAGCGGTAGGGCAGTCCGGGCAGCAGGGGCATACGGCACGCGAAGTCCTGGGCATGGGCGGCGTGCACCACCGGCACCCCCAGCATGCGGGCCATGCGCACCGGCGTCTCCCGCATGATCTCCAGGTTGCGCTCGTGGGCATGTTTTTTACCGGGGATGGGGATGGCCTTATCGGGTACCGTCCACCAGCATGAGCCCCCTACCAGCAGGTCGACCTTGCCCCGCAGGCGGCGCACGGTGCGCGAGCGCACGAACTCCCAGCACAGAGCCACACCAACCGGTCCCATGGGTGTCTCCAGGATGCCATCGTCCTTGCCGCCGCGGTAGTAGCAATTCTCCCACATGGTAGGCTGGTCCTTGTCGTGGGTGGCGTAATCGCCGTCGGGGAAGGCGAGGACGAAAGTGTTGTAATTTTCCCCGCCCCGCGAGGCGATGAAGGAACCGCCCACATAGCCCCGGTGCCGGCGTGCCGCGCCCCGCATCATCTCCAGGACGGGTCCATTGAAAGGAACGGCGGCCTCCAGCATATCGGGGTGGAAGGCCACGGCCGAAGTGAAGAACTCGGGCAGGATGACCATCTCGCATCCCCTGCCGAAGGCTTCATCCAGCAGCTCCTCCGCCCGTTTCAGGTTATAGTCGACATCCGCCAGCCTGGCGAGCATCTGCACCGCTGCCACTTTCATCGCCGCAACCTCCTTCTTCGCTGTTCTCAGTAGAGAATGGAGCCGGAGAGCACCAACTCGGGGAGTTCGGCCAGGCTGGTGATGACCGTACAGTCGGGATTCGATGACCATTCCCAGCGGTCCAGGAGGACGGGGCGGATACCCGCCGCCCTCGCGCCCAGAACGTCGGCGTAGTAATGGTCCCCCACGTGCACGGTTTCGCCCGCCGCGACGCCCACCCGGCCCAGGGCGCTGTGGAAGATGGAGGCTTCGGGCTTGATGCGCCCCAGGTTGGCGGAGCTGATGACGAAGTCCAAGTAACGGCTGAGCCCGAGGTGGTGGCATAAGCCGGGAAGCCGCGCGTCCCAGTTGGATACGATACCCATGCGCAGCCCTATGGAGTGCAGTTCGCCCATGGCGGGAAGGACGTCCGGATAGAGGGCCCAGCGGTCGCCCCTCCCGAACTCGTCATAGAGCTGGCGTCCCATTGCCGGGGAGGCCTCTACGCCCACCTCCTCCATGGCCAGGGCGTACATCTCGCTCCACATGGCCGCGGCCTCCGCCTCCGAAGCCCAGAAGGTATCGTCTGACCAGTACCTCTCCTCGTAGTAGCGTTCCGCGCGGTCCAGGCCGCGCTGCAGATCAGCGGCTGAAGGATGGTAGCCGTGACCTGCCAACACCTCCACGCACACCTCCTCCACCGAGGGATGCGGCAGGAGCAGTGTATTGCCGGCGTCGAAGAATACCGCCTTGATACCTGTTTCCAAGCTCTTCACCTCCCATGGGAATTGTATCAGAGCATAGAGATGACGGTATCCGGGCTTGGGTATGGGATCGCAGTTCATGAGGTATGGTCAAGGGGTTTTCGCCCCATCCGAATCCGCTTCAATCTTCAATATATGTTATTTGCGGCCTGGATATGCGGTTATGCTCCGCCGGTGAACACGTCCATGAATTTCCTGATGCCCCCGGACCATGAACCCTCGAGTTCCCGGAAGTTCCTGAGTATCTGCAGGTAAGTCATCCTGCCTCGCCACATCGCCCGCAGCTGCCTGAAGGTGAAGTTCCTCTCCCTGGCGGCCCTGGCCTTTGCCGATACTACCTTGACAATTCGCATGGCTTACCTCTCGCCGCACGAGCACGCTTCAGTGTACAAGCACGATCCCACAGATCGACCCCCTGGGCACGTCACCCGGCCGGCAGGCGGCCCCAATGGGGTATATATCCCATCCGACATCGGCCGCCATGGCGTAAACGTCCATTCCGGACGCTTCCATGGAGGGTCTGGACAGGTCGGGGTGCCTGCACTTGCTCCTGTCCTTGATGGCCCTGCAGGCGGGCTGGAAGAAACACAGCACCTCTTTACAGTCTCCGGCGGTAAAGCCCAGCGGCTCATAGCCAAGCTCCCGTGCCCGCCGCTCGATGAGCGCCACGATCTGGTAGCAGAGGATGTAATAGGCACCCACCATCACGCAGGCGCCTTCATCGTCGAGAACGGCCTTTTCCAGGCCCCGCGCGACACTCGGCGAGGACACCTCGCTCTCCTTCGCTGCGACGCGGAAAAAAACCGCCCTTTCATATGCGGAGACCATGGATCGGACTTCCTCTATCGCATATCCGTAGGGAGGGCAATTGGCGCAAATCCCGGACTCGTAGCAGGGCGCTATCATGCACTTGAAGCGCACCCTGGGGTCCACTATGATGTCGCCGGCCGGGATCACCACTGACTCTTCCGCGCCGCCCCTTGCAGCCACGGCGCACAGTTCCCGCATCGCGGCGGCGTCGCCCGCTAGTGCACGACTTGACGTATTCTCCATCTGCAGCCTCTTCCCCCGGTCGCGACGCACGGTCTTGTACAGTCAGGCTACGAAGACCATGCCCGTCAGAAACGCATCCGGCCCGACATCATCCCAACCAGCCTTTGCGGCGATCGCTTCCAGGTCCAGCCCACAAGCCTCTATGGAAGGCCGGGATCTCAACGGATATCGACATGGCTTGCCTACCGTCAGGGCCTGGCACTTCGCCTCCTTAGCACAGAAGACCTCTTTGCAATTACCCGCCGCCAGGCCGATGGCGAGATAGTAGCCTCCGTAGAAACAGGCGGACTCCACCCGGCCCGCAATATCGTAGATCGTTTTCATTGCGTCGGCCCGTGAGCCACCGGCATCGACGTTCAGCCCGAAGACCACCGCCTTTCGGTACAGTCGCAGCGCATCCACTATGGAATCCTTCGGGAAGCGGGGAACCGGCCAGAAGATCGACTTCTCCTCGATGGATGCATCCTGCAGTCCGGCTCCGCCTTCGACGAACTGCAGGTCCCCGCAATCGATAACGGCGCATGCACGGGCTCCCGCGTCGATACACAGCTTCTGGAGCGATTCCAGCATCCCGTCCAGGCGAGAGGTATCGTTGCGGTCCAAACATGGTTGTACAGGTTCGATATTCATCCACAACTCTCCGTCTCCATGCCATACGCGGTCAACGACAGCACGGCGCTCAGCTATATCCCCATGGTTCATTGTAATGGATATTCCATGTATCCAACCAGCGATGGTTTTCAGGAGTCGGAGGGATCCTGCGCCGCTACCTCCTCCGGCGACCCTTTTTCAGCTTCCCTCTTG